>JAEUSI010000057.1:3396-19101 GCA_016788375.1 Ignavibacteria bacterium
ATCAAAATCCCCGGTTATTCAGTCGAGAATATTTGTAACTTCTTATGTAACCGAGCTGAATCTTTATCTGAGATCAGGTGATTTTGACAGGGGAATTCCTCTTGTAAAAGAAATCGAGGAAGGTCTGATAAAATTCGGAGATAAAATAAACAAGGAATCGGAAGTTTTGTTTTATTACAATATTGCATATCTCTATTTCGGAATAGGGGATTATGAAAATTCACTTAACTGGAATAATAAAATTATAAATGACAAGGAACTCAATATCAGAGAGGATTTGCAGTGTTTCTCAAGGATACTTAATCTTCTGATACATTATGAACTTAAAAACTATGAACTTATTGAATACATTGTCAAATCTACCAGAAGATACCTCTCGAATAAAAACAATCTGAGTAAATTTGAAATTACAGTTCTGAATTTCCTGAGAAAATTAATTTCAGCTTCCAAAGAAGAGGAAAAAAATTATATTTTTAACTTATGGAAAAAAGAACTGCGGAATATAGCAGAGGACATTCTTGAAATAAAGGTTTTTGAATATTTTGATTTTATTTCATGGCTTGAAAGCAAGATTGAAGGCAAAAAGTTTCAGGAAATTGTAAAAAGAAAATAAATGCATCGTTTATTCATGCAGTATTATACAAATCTTAAGTACAGAATAAAAAAATGAAAACAGAAGGAAACATAGTAGATGTTCTTAGTAAAAATATTTTCCCCGGGATTATTGAAACAGATGGTTCGAAAATAAAATCAATTGTTAAGACGGATAAACAATACGATAATTTTATATTACCCGGATTTATTGATGCCCATGTTCATATCGAAAGTTCAATGCTGATACCGTCCGAATTTGCCAGACTTGCCTCAGTGCACGGAACAGTAGCGACGGTATCGGATCCTCATGAAATCGGGAATGTACTCGGCATATCCGGCGTGAGGTATATGATTGAAAACGGAAATAAGGTTCCTTTTAAATTTTATTTCGGTGCACCGTCCTGTGTTCCTGCAACTTCATTTGAAACAGCCGGTGCGGAGATTACTGCTGCAGAGATAAGGGAGCTTTTCGAAAAAGACGGTCTTCATTATTTAAGCGAGATGATGAACTATCCCGGTGTCCTTTTTAATGATGAAAAAGTAATGGAAAAAATCAAAATTGCTCATGAACTGAACCGTCCTGTTGACGGTCATGCCCCTGGTCTCCGCGGAGAAGATGCATTAAAGTATTTATCGGCGGGAATAACGACCGATCATGAATGTTTCGATCCGGATGAAGCATTGATGAAAATACAAAACGGAATGAAGATTCTTATCCGTGAAGGTTCAGCGGCAAAAAATTTTGAAGCACTGCATTTTCTGATAAAAGATTATCCGGATAACGTCATGTTCTGCAGCGACGACAAACATCCCAATGATCTTGTGGAAGGACATATAGACAGATTAGCAGCAAGGTCCGTTTCAAAAGGTTATGACTTGTTTGACGTGCTTAAATGCGCTTGCATTAATCCTGTGAAGCATTACAGGCTTGATGTAGGATTGTTACAGACCGGAGATCCAGCGGATTTTATAGTCGTCAAAGATCTGACCGGATTTGAGATTCTCAGAACTTACATTAACGGAAGGCTTGTCGCCGAAAACGGAAAATCTTTTATTGAAAGTGTAAATGAAAAAATCATTAACCGGTTTTACACCTCGTTAAAAAAACCGGATGATTTTAAAATCAAGTCTGATGTTAACGGCAGTGGTAAAATCAGAGTAATTGAAGCATTGGAAGGTCAGCTGATTACAAATGAACTTCATTTAACCGCTAAAACAGAAAACGGTTTTCTAGTTTCGGATACAGAAAATGACATTTTAAAAATCACAGTTACAGAAAGATATAAGAACGGCAAACCTTCGGCAGGATTTATAAAAAATTTCGGGTTAAAGAAGGGAGCAATAGCATCATGTGTCGGACATGATTCACATAATATAATTGCAGTTGGAGTGACAGACGAAGATATATGCAATGCAGTTAATGCAATTATTGAAAACAGAGGAGGTATATCTGTTTCAGAAGACGGCAGAACCGAAGTACTTCCGCTTCCTGTAGCCGGCATAATGACAAATGAAGACGGATATCTGACTGCAGAGAAATATACCCGGATAGATAAATTTGCAAAGGAACTCGGAACCTTTCTTAATGCTCCTTTTATGACACTGTCGTTTATGGCATTGCTGGTAATTCCCAAGTTAAAGATGAGTGACAGAGGTTTGTTTGACGGAAGTAAATTTGAATTTGTAAATCTTGAAGTATAAAATAATTAAAATTTGAAAACGGAAGATTATTTAAACGTAAATAAAGCTCACTGGAACGAAAGAGTTTCTATTCACAAGAAAACAGAATTATATGACCTGGAAAATTTTAAAAAGGGAGGTATAAGACTTCACAATCTTGAAATTTCAGAACTCGGAGATATTAAGGGCAAATCTGTTTTACATCTTCAGTGTCATTTCGGAATGGATTCACTCTCGCTTGAGAGACTCGGAGCGGAAGTTACGGCAGTTGATTTCTCGGAAGAGGCGGTAAAGGCGGCATGTGAATTGCGTGATGAACTGAATTTGAAAACGGAATTTATTTTATCGGATATTTACTCGCTTCCTGACAGATTAAAAAGAAAATTTGATATTGTATACACATCATACGGTGTTTTAATCTGGCTGCCTGATCTTAAGAAATGGGCTGAAGTAATCAGTCATTTTCTCAAAGACGACGGATTTTTTTATATTGCAGAAGTTCATCCTGCTTCAATGATTTATGACAATAACTTCTCCCGGGGAAACAATGATTCTCTAAAAATAAGTTACCCTTATTTCAGAAAAGACAAACCCTTAAAATTTGAGGAGGAAGGCACTTATGCAGACAGAAAAGCCAAAACAGTGAACAATGTAACTTACGAATGGACTCACAGTTTATCTGACATTATCATGTCGCTGATAAATGCAGGACTTAAGATAGAATTTTTCCATGAACATAATTTTACCGTCTGGCAGCAGTTCCCTGAAATGATAAGAGACGAAGAAAAATATTACAGATTTGATTTTGATATCCCTCTGCTTTTTTCCATTAGAGCTGCAATGCAGAAATGATATTCATTACACGGAACGGGTTTTGTAAAAATCTCCCGGGATAAGTGAGAAGGATTCAAGATTTTTACCAAAGAAAACTTTTTCTCCTTCATATTTCATTCCGAGTTTCCTGATTACATTTATTGAAGCCTGATTTTGTTTGTAAGCAATTGCGACTATTTTTTTCAGGCTAAGAACTCTGAAACCGTAATCAGCAGTAGCTCCTGAAATTTCTGTTGCAATGCCTTTACCCCAGTAATTTTTTGCCAGCAGATATGCTATCTCGACTTCTGATGTTTCTTTAAGAATATTAAAACCGCATTGGCCGATAAGCATATTATTTTCTTTAAAAATCAGTGCCCATAAACCGAAACCGAACTGACCGTATAATTTTTTTGACCATGTATCAATGTGAAGTTTAGCATATGCTTTATCCAATACCCCGCCTTTGCCTATATATTTCATAACCGCTTCATCGGAAAAAATTTCCGATAAACCCTCAAGATCATTTTCCGTGTATTCGCGAAGATAAAGTCTGTCAGTTTCCAGAATAGTCATTTAAAGTAAATGTTTAATTTTACCGGAAGAACTTTATTGCATCTCTATACGTATTTATCTGAAAATAGATTTATACCTTTTAAATTACCCGTCATATTTTAATATTGCTCCATAAAAATAAACATAACAAATGAAATATTTACTTTTAGTTTTTGCCTTTACCTTTACTGCTATTGCATCAGGGAATTTGTTTTCCCAGACTGAGCAGAATAACGATTATCAGTTTTTTGTTGATCTTAATAAAACAGAAAATGATCAGCTGGAAATTACACTTGTAACACCTTTCATCAATACTAACACAGCCGTATATAAATTACCTGCTATGGTTCCCGGTACATACAAAGTTTATAACTTCGGAAGATACGTGCAGGATTTTAAAGCGTATGACATGACAGGCAATGAGCTTAATGTCAGTAAAACGGATCTTAATTCATGGGAAATTTCGGATGCTGATAAACTATACAAGCTTACATACAAAATAGATGATTCATTCGACGATACTTCCGGTATTGAGGTTTTTGAACCGGTTGGAACAAGCATTGAAGAGGGAAAAGTATTTGTTGTCAACAATCACGGATTTTTCGGTTATTTCAGCGATATGCAGATCAGTCAGTACAGAATTACATTTTCAAAGCCCGAAGGATTTTTCGGATCGACTAGTCTTGAAGCAATTCTCAGAAATGAAAATGAAGAGGTATATACTGCACCTGATTATCAGTTTCTCGTTGATAATCCGATTATGTTCTGCATACCTGATACAATCACCGTCAGATTTGATGAAGCAAATGTTTTAATTTCCGTTTACTCGCCAGGAAAAGGTCTGAAAGCTTCCGACATTGCGCTGAAACTTAAAGATGTATTAAATGCAATAAGAAAATATCTCGGAGGAAAATTTACGACTGATAAATATTCATTCCTTTTTTATTTTTCGGAAAATATGGGATCAGGAAGTTTCGGAGCGCTTGAACACAACCTTTCGTCATTTTATTACATGCCGGATGTTCCTGCAGAGAACAGTCCTTTTATGATAAAGCAGCTGATGTCAACTTCGGCGCATGAGTTTTATCATACGGTAACTCCCTTGAATCTGCATTCGGAAGAAATAGGATATTTTGATTTTAACGATCCCAAGATGAGCAAGCATTTATGGCTGTATGAAGGAGTAACGGAATACAATGCAGATTACATTCAGCTTCTTGACGGGTTAATTGACTTAAAGGAATTTGTTTCGACTTATGAGAAAAAAATCTCTACCTCTGCAAATTTTAACGACACACTGCCGTTTACCGAGCTAAGCAAAGGTGCGCTGGATAAATATGAACATCAGTATTACAATGTTTATCAGAAAGGTGCTTTAATCGGTTTATGTCTAGATATACTGATCAGGGAAGAAAGCGGCGGAAGCATGGGATTACAGGATGTAATCAACAAGCTCCTTTTGAAATACGGAAAGCAAAATTCATTCAAAGACGAAGAACTGTTCGGAGAAATTACTGAACTTACTTCACCCAAAATCGGTGAATTTTTTAACAGGTATGTGGAAGGAACCGAGAAAATTCCATACGGGGAAATACTCGGAAAAATCGGAATTAAGGTTGAAAGTATTCCTTATCAGAAGATTGCAATGGGTGGCGGAATAGATATGGGGTTTAATCAGAAGACATTCAGACTGACAGTAAACAATGTCGAAGGTTCGGATAATATTTTTTTAAAGGATCTGGATATAAAAAACGGGGATGAGCTGATTTCAATAAACGGAAAAAACATTACTTTTTTCAACATAAAAGATGCATTCGGTTCGGTTAAAAATCAGATTAAAAAAGGCGATAAATTTGTGCTC
The DNA here is from genome assembly GCA_016788375.1 of Ignavibacteria bacterium. Taxonomy (GTDB): domain Bacteria; phylum Bacteroidota; class Ignavibacteria; order Tepidaquicellales; family Tepidaquicellaceae; genus JAEUSI01. The sequence continues at coordinate 8,900 of JAEUSI010000057.1, forward strand.
GTCGTAGCAAGGGATGACGGAAGCGGAAATTACAAAGAAGTAACGCTTAATGCCGTAATTCCGGATACAAAAACCGTTTATGAAAGCAAACTAAGTATAGAGAAAAACCTAACGGACAAACAGAAAAAATTAAAGGCGGAGTGGCTGGGATCTTAAGAAATCAATATCATGTAAGACTGAATAAATCTCTTTCCCTTAAATTGAAACTGAAGGGAAAGAGATTTTTTTATGCCGGAATATTTTGTCAGGACCGAAATAATTCTGTCTATTTTCATACTTGTAATAACTATATTACATCAATTCCAAACATAAAATTTACAGGAATATGAGTGAAGAAGTATTAGAAGTAAAAGAGAAAAAGCTCATTGTTTCAAATATGGCTGAGACTCTGATTGGTTCTGAAATTATTTTACTTGCCTGGCAGATAAACGAAAAAATCGCAAAAGGACAGAAGATTTCAAACCTTACGATCGGAGATTTTGATCCGAAAATTTTCCCGATACCCGATGAACTTACCGAAGAAATAAAGAAAGCATACAGCGAACATCATACAAATTACCCGCCTGCAGACGGTACAAATGAATTAAGAAAAGTAGTTTCGGAGTTTATCGGCAAGCGCGGAGGACTTGATTATTCAACTGATGAAATACTGATCACAAGCGGTGCCAGACCGATAATTTTTGCAGCATACAATACAATTGTAGATCTCGATGAAGTAATAATTTTCCCTGTACCTTCATGGAACAACAATCATTATTCTCATCTGACAAGAGCAAGAGCCGTAACTGTAGAGACAAAGCCTGAGCATAATTTCATGCCAACGGCAGCAGATCTGAAACCTCATATTAAGAATGCGACACTTATTTCACTTTGTTCCCCGCTGAATCCGACAGGAACTGTATTTTCCGAAAATGAAATCCGTGAAATAAGTGATCTTATTGTCGAAGAAAATTACAGAAGAGGTGAAGATAAAAAACCGGTGTATCTGCTTTTCGATCAGGTATACTGGCTTCTGACATACGGTGAAACGAAGCATTATAATCCGGTTGTTATGAATCCCGAAATGAAAAATTATACAGTATTTGTAGACGGAATGTCCAAAGCATTCTGCGGAACAGGTGTAAGAGTAGGCTGGGGATACGGACCAAGGAGCATAATAGAAAAGATGAAATCTATCACATCGCACATGGGAGCATGGGCGCCGAAAGCAGAACAGGTAGCATTATCAAGATATCTTTCTGATACAAAAGCTGTCGACAGGTTTCTTGAAAAATACAAATCAGGAATTATCAAGCGCCTTAACGGATTTTATGAAGGATTTAAAAAACTGAAGGATGAAGGATTCAGAGTGGATGCAATTGTTCCTCAGGCGTCTATTTTTATGACTGTAAAAATTGATCTGAAAGGAATGAAAACCGGAGACGGAAAGGTTATTGAAACTACAAATGATATTACAAACTTTCTAATTGAGGAAGCAAAAATGGCTCTTGTGCCGTTTGCATCTTTCGGTGCTTCAAAAGATTCGACATGGTACAGAATTTCAGTGGGAACATGTACGATTGAAGAAATTGATGTTATTCTTGAAAACTTCAGAAATGCTTTGAAAAAATTGAGATGAAGATTCAAATCCGTTGAGATATTCAATATGTTTAAAAGAAAAGAGATTATTTTATATTAAAATTTTCTCTTTCTTTTTTACGAAAATATATAGCATAAATTTTTATTCAGTAAATATCATGAGATGACAATAGAAAATTCCAATCCGCAGATTTCACTTCTTAAATGGATGCTTGAAGATGTAAGGACTGAGACAATTAAGGGTGTAAATCATCTTACAAAGGGACAATTATTCCAGCCGCCAGTTAAAGATGAATTTCCGATCGGTGCTTATCTGATGCATATTGCCGAAGTAGATATAAGCTGGCTTGAGATTATTTCGGGAATTGAGCAGTCAGATGAGCTGAAGAGAAAAAGTTATTTCGACAAGTGGTTTGACAGCAGAGACAATTATGACCCGCCGAAAGAAGCTCCTGAAATTAAAGACTATTTTGATATAATGGAACGGACAAGGAAAAATTTTCTTGATTATGTATCAACTCTTGATGATTCTCAGCTTGAAGATGAGGTTATTCTCAAGAGAAAGAAAGGTGATGTTAAATTTCCCAAAAAATGGATAATTTATCATATACTCGAACATGAAGCACATACCCGCGGACAGATGTTTATGCTGATAAGAAAAGCAGGATGGAATAAAATCCGTCAAAACTGAAAACTTAACTGAATTAAAATAAATCCTGATATAAACATTCTTAAAAAGTATATACCGGAAGCTGCTTTTTCTTTAGTTAACAGCAGTATCACGAAATACAACATTCATTTAAAAATCACGAAATTCCGTCATACAAAACTTGGTGATTACAGGCATCCTTTTAAAGACAAGCCGCATCAGATTACAATAAATCAGAATCTTAATCAGTATTTATTTCTGATAACACTTATACATGAATTAGCCCATCTGACTGCCTGGAATAAATACAGAAACAAAATTCTACCTCACGGAGCGGAATGGAAAGAAGAATTCAGAATTCACATGAAGCCATTTACGAATATGAATATTTTTCCCCGTGAAGTCTGTGATTGTCTTTACATTTACATTGCAAATCCGAAAGCATCAAGCTGTACTGATACAAAACTTCTTAAAGCTCTGAAAAAATTTGACATCAGCAACGAATATGTTCATCTTGATGATGTTCCGGAAAAAAGTATTTTTTCGCTCAGAAACGGAAGGGAATTTATTAAGGGGGAAAAGGTGAGAAAACGTTACAAATGTCAGGATATTAAAAGCAGAAGATATTATTTGGTCAGCCCTGTGGCTGAAGTAATTCAGACATCATTGTTTTAAAATATCATAATCTTAAAATGAATCCGTATTCGGAAAAAACAAGAAACTATTTTTATTTTTATCTTGTGACTGCGGGAGCAGTTTTGGTTATGGCGCTGATTTTATATATAATGCCTGCAGAAACTATCCAATACAGGAATTCGGATTTTCTTGCGCCTTTCTGGCATGAAGTAACGCAAAGCGGCGGATTTACAGGTGGACTGGTTATTTTCATATTTCTTATAGCATATCTTGCCGGTCATTTCAGAAAATCATCAGGAAAATATTCAGATCTAATTTTGATAATCAGTATTATTTTTTTTGCATATGTATTTTCTGCCGGGATTACTGAATATATTTTAAAAGATATTTACAAAAAGCCGAGACCTTATTATCATATTCTTTCTGAAAAAGGATATCTCCGGAACGGAAGTCAGACATTTATAACTATGCCGTACGGTGAAAGAAAAAAATATCTCAGGGAAAATATTAATTTAAATGATGAAAAGTTGTCGGATGTTTATTCACCTGTTCTGAATGACTGGATATATGAAGCCGGATTTTCTTTTCCATCGGGACATGCGCATATTTCATTTTTCTGGGGAACAGTGATTTCATTTTTTATTTTTTTCATGCTTAAGAAAAAATATAAATCACTTTTTATTATCCCGTATATTTGGTCTGTACTTGTCTGCATTTCAAGAGTCGTAACAGGTTTTCATTACTCAGCAGATGTAATCGCTGGTTCTGTAACCGGTGCTTTAACGGGATTAATTATTGTGTCGCTTCCGGTAATGTATAAAAACGTTAATTAATAATCATATCTGATTTCCGAAATTTAATTTATTTAAACAAAAGTATGAAAGAAAAAAAAGAATATCTGCTCGGTTCAAATCAGGCTGAATATGATCGTCTGAAATTTCAGCATAATGTATGGAAAGAAGTTACTGACGGATTTCTTGATAAAGTACAAATCAAGGAAGGCTGGAAAATTCTTGATGCCGGTGCAGGTCCGGGATTTGTTTCAGAAGAATTGAGGGAAAGGACGGGGGAATCGGGTGAAGTTACTGTGCTTGAACCGTCGGAATTTTTTATGAATCATTTCAGGGAAACCTGCAGAAACCGGAACTGGAAAAACTGTATCTTCATAAATTCATTTGTAGAAGAAACCGATCTGAAAAAAAATTATTATGATTTTATTTTTCTGAGATGGGTTATTGATTTTGTAAAAGATCCCGGAAAATTTCTTCTTACACTCACTGAAAGTCTGAAGCAAGGAGGAATTATCGGAATAATGGATTATGCATACGGGGGAATTTCGCTTTATCCGAAAGGCGGACCATTTGATAATATTTCCGAAATTGTCAGCAATTATTACCGTTCCGGAGGCAGTGATCCGCTTTTTGCCGCAAAGATTCCCTATATATTTAAAAAAAATAATATTGAACTTACGGGATTAACACCTGTGAGTCTTGCAGGTGATAATGAAAGCGATGTTTTTGAATGGGCAAATAAATTTTTTCAAATTCATATGCAATTTATGGTCGAAAAAAATGTAATCACACAGAAAGAAAGCGAAGAATTAATGAAAGACTGGAATAATCACAAAAATAACCCGGAAACAATTTTTATTTCACCTACGGTACTGAATGTTTCCGGGAAAAAATCCTGATATCTGTTTTCGCACTGCTAATAATTTGATAAAGACAGAAATCTGTCAAGACCGATCTTTGCCAGACCAACCTGACTCTTTTTTGGACCTCCGTCGGCCGGCGGCGGCGGATTACCGTTTGTAAAGTGTTTGAAATTAAATCCGTTATAATAGAAATAATGTTCGTTTCCGATCAGAACCGGATTGCCTATAGTATAAACCATCTGGTCATCCCAGCTTCCGAGATCACCGTAAGATAGAAACGGCTGTGTATTTCCGCATCTTACAAAATTAATTCCGTCTCTTGAAAACAACAAAGCAATGAAAGTCGTATTGTCTGTTCGGGAAGGATTATCCGGATATTCATGCCCGGCTTCATTCAATCTGAGAACTCCGGCAAATCCCCAGTAAACACTGTCTTTAAAAAGCACTGTCATATTGTAAAACTGAGTTGTTTTTACATCGAAGGATTCAGCCTTAAGAATTGTGCCTGTATAAGTCCAGTTAATCCAGTCATCACTTGTATATCTTCCGACTTTTCTGATTCCCAGAGAATCCCTGAAATAACCGAGATACTTTCCTAATACAGGATTCCAGCCTGCAGTGTTCAAATCTTCTCCGCTGTGTCTTAACGGATTTCCGGAATACGGAATCCATGAGAGTCCATCATAGGAAAATGAAACATTTAATTTACTGTTTGAAACAGAAGTATGTGTATTAAAAACCGATTTATATCTTCTTGTCGAATCTGTTTTATTGTATGCCGAATCATCAACTACGGTAATAACGCTTATCGGTCTGACATCCGATAAAATATTATTATCAGAACTTCCGTTATATTTAAAAAATCCCAGATCCGGCTTTGTCCAGTTTTCACCGTCAGCTGATTCATAATATGCCGGATAACCACCGAGTGAATTTCTAACTAAAAGCCACATCTTGTAAACCATCTGATCCGAAAAAGCGCTTTTTGAATGTGTAATATTGCTGTAACTTGTGACAAGAGAATTTCCTTCCCAGTCATAAACAGGTGAAATTACAGGGACCGGATTTTTAACGGGATTATGCATTTTTCTGCCGACAGGTATTACATTAGAAAACATGAGTGTATCGGCAAAAAACTGTTTGTATGTACCCGTTTTAAAACCGGCAATTGAACTGTCAGTTTCCGCAACTTTATTCTTAAACTGAATTGAAAACAGATCGGCATCATCCATCCGTATTCTGAGATAAACCGGCGTATTTACAAATGAGGAAAGATTACCTCCGGTATTCCAGTTTACAATGTAATTATAACTGTCACCTGAAAGAGGCATGCAGTCATCAATAGAATAACCGTTGAAAGGTATTCCGTTCTGATCCTGAAGTTCAAACTGAATTCTACCTTCATTCCTTGTTTTAAAATTTACCGAAAGAGCACTTCCGGTAAAAGTAAACAGTTTGGATTTAAAATCGGCGGTATTATCACCCGGAATTTCCCGTCTGAGCCTGAGCATTAATCTCTGAACAGCGTTGTAATGAACAAGCTGCATTGCAGGACTGAAGCTCCTTCCTATTGAATATCCTCCAAGCTGAAATTTTGTAAATCCGGTTACAGTTCCGCTGTTGTTAAAAGCACCTATTGTAAATTCGCTGTTAGGTTCAACAGTACTGTTATTCTGAGCTGATAAAATCAGATTATCCCTGTAATACATATCGACAAACTGTGGGGAATTTCTCTGAATCAGTAGATAGCCTTTAGTCGAAGGAACTGTAACAGAATTTTCAACTGTTGAATTAACTTCAAAGTAGCAGTTGCCGTTTGTATAGCGGGGATAAAAATACATCCCGTCACTGTTTTTTCTGCAGCCGATCCTTCCCTGATCAACAGTATCTGTCATACTGTAGATCATTAAATGAGCATCACTGATTCCGATTTCACTTATGAGATAAGGATTAAAACCTGTTTCAACATATCTGTTCACACCATTTCCTTTAAGACCGCTTGCAATCCCTGTATCAGTATATCCTGCAGATGAATAATTGTGATTTACATCTTTTGGCAGGCCGAGAGAAGCAGAAGAACCGTTTCCGTTGATGAAGACAGGAACTTCTGATGCTGCAAAATCTCCGCAAAACCAGTTCTCACGCAAAAGATAACTTCTTATACTTGTTGACTGATACTTTAAACCTTTCACTTCCTTTACATAATCATCAACCGCAGCTATAACGCTGTCTGAAACAGTTCCGCCTGCGGAATCAACTCTTGAAAGCCAGTTTAAAGTCTCAATATCGAGACTTGCTGCAATTGTATTTGGATAGTTGCTTTCATTTGCTTTGAATGAAAAGAAAAGTGTCGAAAGGAATAGTAACGTTAATCCTGATAAAAATAATTTTGGTTTCCCCATTTTTTTATTTGTTGTCTAAAATATTTTTTATTGGGGTTAGTTAATAATCAAAAAGTTTTTTTATTAATTCAAGTCATTACAATAAAATTAACTAATCCGGTATAATCAAGTTATACTAATCGAGTATCAAATACAAATGTTAAAATTAATTTTAAAACAATGTTAACAAAAGATTATTGAGCATCATTGCAGAACTATACCTTTCTTGGGTAAATGTGTGGGGAAATTAATAATTGAAGGTATATCCGAGGATTTTGAATCATATAGTTAAAAAAAAACAGTCAGTACATTTAATCATTGTTTTCATCAGTCAGCTGTTTCCTTACTTCCTGAAGTTCGGCAAGTGCTTCTTTGCTCACTTTGGGATATTCCAGATTGAGATTTTCAAACTGTTTATATATGATGAAGCCTATTGCAAGCCTTGTAAACCATTTATTGTCAGCCGGAATAATAAACCACGGAGCATATTCTGTAGAAGTATTGCTGATTGCCTCTTCGTATGCAGACTGATAATCTTTCCAAAAATTTCTTTCTTTCATATCAGCAACAGAAAATTTCCAGTTTTTTTTCGGATCGTCAATTCTCTCCAGCAATCTTTTTTTCTGTTCTTTCTTTGACACGTGAAGAAAAAATTTCAGAATTATAGTACCGTTCTGAAAAATATTTTTTTCAAATCTGTTTATCTGCTTGTATCTGTTTTTCCAGAAATCATCATTAACATCGCTGACTTTGTTTATTCCGGGAAGATTCTCATTCAGAACATATTCAGGGTGAACTCTTGTAACAAGTACATTCTCATAATGTGATCTGTTAAAAATCCCGATTTCACCTCTTGGCGGAAGTGAAACATAATGTCTCCATATATAATCATGTTCAAGCTCTGTGGATGATGGTGATTTAAAACTGTAAACCTTCACTCCTGCAGGATTCAGTCCGGACATAATATGCTTAATTGCACCGTCTTTGCCGGCAGCATCCATTGCCTGAAAAACAATCAGAACGCTGTACTGATTATGAGCATAAAGTTTATCCTGAAGTTCAGAAAGTCTTTCCTTTCCTTCTTCGAGAAGTTTCTGTCCTTCGGTTTTATCGATAATATTTCCGTTTATCTTGATTTGTCCGTCGTATGATGTATCGAAATCTTTGAGAGAAATTCCGGTTCCGGGTTTTACTGAATATTTATCTGTAATTAACTTGTAGTAGTCTTTCATAATTTTAAATCAATTTAATAAATTTTATCAATTTAATCTAATAACAATGATAAAAACAATTTTTTTTGTAAAAACAAAATTGAATTGAATTCACATAAAGTAATTAGTAAAATAACTTAAATTTTAAAACACTCAGATTTGATTTTTATAGTTACAATATTATTTATAAATTTATAAACAAACTTTAATCATAATCATGCCGGTTAATTTGCGGAATTTATTTTTAATACTTCTGCTGATCTTTTTAAATTATTATCTGTTTTCGGGTTGCGGCAAAAAAGAAGAAAAAGCGGTAGTACCTGATCCCGAAGTACAGGTTTATAGTGCTGAGACAAGGGAAATACCTGTTTTAAAAGAATGGGTCGGACAGACATTCGGTGACAATGATATAGAGATCAGAGCAAGGGTTGACGGTTTTGTTGAAGGTCTGTTCTTTCAGGAAGGATCAACTGTACAGAAAGGCGATCTTTTGTATATGATTAACTCAGATGAGCTTCAGCAAAGACTTGTTGATGCCCGGGGAAAGTATACAGAAGCCCAGACAATGCTTGTAAAAGCGAAGAATGATGCAGACAGGTACAAGCCTCTGGCTGAAGCAGGAGCAGTAAGTCAGCAGAGATATGAAAGCGCAGTTGCATATTATGAATCAATGAAAGGCAGTGTGGAATCAGCAAATGCAGGTGTAAAGTTAGCCGAAATAAACCTGAGTTATGCAAGGGTTACGGCTCCGATTTCAGGAGTGATAGGAATTTCCAAAGTATACGAAGGTGATTATGTGACAAGGGTAGCGGGTTCATTACTTAACACTGTTTCTAGTATAGATCCGATTAAAGTGAGGTTTTCGATAAGCGAGTCTGAATATCTTAACATTAAAAGATTAGCACTCAAGGAAGGCAGAACAGGAACAAAACTCAATAAACAAATCGATATGATTCTTTCTGACGGTACAATTTATCCTTATAAAGGTACTGCAAACATAGCTAACAGACAGATTGACCCTTCTACCGGAACGATGACAATAGAAGCGACATTTCCAAATCCCGAAAAGCTTCTCAGACCGGGACTCTTCTGTAAAATAAGTACAGACCTGAGTACATTACAGAATGCACTTGTAATACCTCTAAGATCCGTTATGGATATGCAGGGAATTTTTAATGTTTATGTCGTTGATAATGACAATAAAGTCCGTTTAAAATCCATAAAGAAGGGAATTCAGTACGAACAGTTCACCGTAATTGAATCAGGTTTATCAAAAGGGGACAGAGTCATCGTTGAAGGACTTCTTAAAGTCAAACCCGAAATGACAGTCTCACCTAAGGAAATTAATGTGCAGTTCGATTCAAATTTCGTAAAACCAGGGAGTGCTGAATAATGTCTAAGTTTTTTGTTAACAGACCGATTGTTGCAATGGTAATTTCGATCGTGCTTGTAATAGTTGGTCTGGTTGTAATGAAAGATCTTCCGATATCACAGTTTCCGGATATAGTTCCTCCGGTTATAAAAGTAAGCACTACATATTACGGAGCAAATGCAGTTGACATAGAAAATTCTGTTGCCACACCGATTGAACAAAATGTTAACGGCGTTCAGAATATGATTTATTTGAAGTCGATAAATGCCAATGACGGAACTATGACACTGAATGTTTCTTTTGATGTTGGTTCTGATCTGGATATGTCAAATGTGCTTACTCAGAACAGGGTTTCACAGGCAAATTCAAGTCTTCCGGCAAGTGTTAAAAATACTGGAGTTAATGTTAAGAAATCACTCGTATTTCCTTTGCTTCTTATATCTCTACAGTCAGATGATGAATCGGCAGACTTAAAATTTCTTTCTAACTATGCCAACATTAATATTATTGATCAGCTGAAAAGAATAAAAGGTATAGGTGATGTAACACTTCTCGGAAGCAGTAATTATTCAATGAGAGTATGGATTAAGCCGGATAAGATGGGAGCGTTGAGTCTTACAGTCGAAGATCTTCTGAATGCAGTTAAACAACAGAATGTAATCAGTCCTGCAGGTCAGATCGGAGCTGAACCTTCACCTCCTGGAACAGATTTTACTTATAC
>JAEUSI010000058.1 GCA_016788375.1 Ignavibacteria bacterium
CATGTTGTCGGAAACGTAAGAGGAGAAAGCGGTATTATCATAGGAGAAAAAGGAACTGTCGAGGGAAATGTCAATGCGGTTGAAGTCGTGATATACGGTACTGTCAAAGGCAATATCAAAGCTCACAAGCTTGAACTGAAAAAAACAGGATCATTAAACGGAGATATCACAGTTGAAGAGCTTGTAACAGAATCAGGCACTGTATTTAACGGAAACTGCAAAATGGGTGACGATAAATCGAAGAGCAATATTATCGACATGAAAACCGAAATGAAGGAATCTGAAAACGACATAGAAATTCATTCGGATTTAAAACCAAAAGACAAACCTGTTTTAAAGTTTCATTAAACTGTTTTATTTCTCAGGAGTATTCTTATAAAAGAAAAACCCTTAAGTCAGAAATTCTTAAGGGTTTTCTTTTTGTGTTATATTAAATCTTATCAGCCTGCAACCAGTTTCATCTCAATTTCTTTTTCAGAACCGTTTCTGATAATCTTCAGTTTCAGTGTTTCGCCTGTTCTCATATCATTAACGACAAAAAGAATATCCTGTTCATTTCTAATCACTTCACCGTTAGCCATAATTATAACATCTTCGGGTTTAAGTCCGGCATTATCGGAGATGCTTCCCTTCTGTACTTCGGTTACAACAACTCCCTGAGTTTTTTCGAGTTTAAGATACTTTGCAATTCTGTCATCTATCGCCTGAATTCTGAATCCGACATTGAAATTTCTTTCAATCTTTCCGTTCGCCTTTATTTCTTCCATAATTTTCTTAACCCTGTTAATCGAGATTGCAAAACCGACACCTATGCTTCCGGAACTGTAATTACCGCCCGTAAAAATAATAGTATTCATTCCGATAACTTCACCTTCAGCATTGACAAGGGGTCCTCCGGAATTACCGGCATTAATGGAAGCATCTGTCTGGATCATATCTTTATAGACTCTGTTTCCGTCAGCATTTACTTTCATATTTGTCGCGCTGACTACACCGACTGTCACAGAAGGTTTGTCGTTTATTTCAAAAAGCCCGAAGGGATTTCCGAGCGCAATTACCCATTCACCTATTATTACGTCATTTGAATTTCCGAGAACGGCATAGTCAAGATTATTTTTATCAATTTTTAAAAGCGCGACATCGGAATTTTTGTCTGATCCGATGAGTTTCGCTTCAACAGTTTCTCCGTTAGTCATTGTAACGGAAATCTTAGTTGCATTACCGGCGACATGATCATTTGTAAGAATGTAACCGTCTGAGGAAATTATATAACCCGAGCCGAGACCTTTGACAACCTGCTTTTGCGCAGGTCTGTTTCCGAAAAACTGCTTGAAGAAAGGATCATTTTCGAACATTGAAAACGGGTCCTGAATTTCTCTTACTTCTTCTACATTGATGCCGACAATTGTAGGAGAAACTTTTTTAACCGCGCGGGTGATTGCAGTTTCCCTTGACTGTGAAATTTCGGAATTCTTTTCCTGCAATCCTCCCTGTACCTGCAAAATGTTTGTTTCGGGATTACTGTTGTTCTGCGACGGGAAAAAGTATTTTCCTATTACAATGCCCGATGCAAGAATCAGCATCACGGCAAAACCTATCAGAAATTTTTTATTCATTTTTAAATTAATATTTACATTTGGATTTGAAACTTCCCTTTCCGGCAGATATGAGATGATGTTTGTTTTCATTGAATATTTTGAAATTAAAGAATCAGTTAACCGTTAAATTAATAAATCTTTTACGTTACTACTTCTTAAGATGTTTCTTTACTTTATTATATATCGCTTCACTGTCTATCTGATATTTCCTCATAAGGTCTTTTGCATTAACAGCGCTTTCACCGAATGTGTCATTGATTGCTATGAAGTCCATTTTAGTCGGTTTATGGATTGCCAGCACTTCGGCAACAGCTCCGAATAATCCGCAGGTCCACTGATGATCTTCGCAGGTAATTATCAGACCTGTTTCTTCGGCGCATTTTACGATGGTTTTTACATCAATAGGTTTTATTGTATGCATGTTCACGACTCTTGCTCCGATGCCTTCTTTTTTGAGTCTTTCGGAAGCAACAATTGCTTCCCAGACAAGCAGGCCGCTTGCAATTAAAGTGATATCATTTCCGTCAATCAAAGTATCTGCTTTTCCGAATTCAAACGGAGCATTATTATCGGTAAAATTAGGCGAAGCTTCCCTGTAAAATCTTACATAAAACGGACCGACAGAATCAATTGCAAGGCGAACGGCTCTGTAAGTCTGATTATAATCGCAGGGAGTAATTACATTCATGTGAGGAAGTATTCTCATAAGCCCTACATCTTCAAAGGACTGGTGAGTAGCGCCGTCCGGACCGACAGTCACTCCGCAGTGCGAAGCGCAAATTTTTACATTCATTTCGCTGTAAGCTATGGATTGTCTGATCTGATCAAACGGTCTTCCGGCGGCAAATTCGCCGTAAGCCGATGCTACGGGAATTTTTCCGGCAAGAGCAAGCCCTGCTGCTGTTCCCATCATATCCTGCTCGGCAATGCCTACAGAAATAAACCGGTCGGGATAAGCATCACGGAACAGATTTGTTTTCACCGAACCCGACACATCACCACCGAGAACAACTAAATTCTGATTTGTTTTTCCGGCATCAACCAAAGCATCTGCAAAACCTTGACGTGTTTCCTTTAGCTCGGGATTTTCAATATTGAATTTCATTTTCAGGAATTAAATTATCAAAAGCAAAAATACTTTTTCTAATTAAGGTTTTCAATGAAATTTAATATGCATTTAAGGATTTATTAAGTAATTTTATAAATCTGCCGGATTTTTGAAAAAGTTAAAAAACATTGATTTCAGTCTGAAATCAAATTAAATCAATTTTACAGATATTTTTAAGCAAGTTAAAATCACTGGTATTAATTCCTTGATAAAATTCAATAGTATTGGTATTTTAAGCCTCTTTAACAGAAGATTAAATTGGCAAATAATATCTAAAAATTAATGTTAGACGATTTAACCAATAAGCTTGATGGCGTTTTAAAAAAAATCCGCGGTCAGGGAAAAATTACCGAAACCAACATTGAGGAATCACTGCGTGAAATAAGGCGGGTTCTTTTTGATGCTGATGTTAATTACAAGGTAGTGACACAATTTATAAGAGATGTTAAAGAAAAATCGATTGGTCTGAATGTTTTAAACAGCATCTCACCCGGGCAGTTAATAATAAAAGTTATAAATGACGAGCTGATAAAACTGATGGGTTCGGAAAAATCGGACATTAAGTTTTCGGATAAAATTCCGTCAATTATAATGCTGGTAGGACTTCAGGGATCAGGAAAGACAACATTTTCGGCAAAACTTGCGAGTTATTTAAGAAAGAAAGGAAGAAACCCCGTTCTTGCCGCATGCGACGTATACAGGCCTGCTGCTATATCTCAGCTGAAAATACTCGGGAAGCAGATTAACATACCTGTATATTCAGATGAGAATGAAAAGGATCCTGTTAAAATTTCTAAAGCAGCGATTGATTATGCCAGGCAGAATGCAAGGGACACATTGATAATAGACACAGCAGGACGGCTTGCCATAGATGAAGAAATGATGAATGAAGTGACAAGAATTAAATCAGAATTAAATCCGGAAGAAATACTGTTTGTCGTAGATGCAATGACAGGTCAGGATGCTGTAAAGACAGCAAAAGCATTTCATGACAAGCTTGATTTTGACGGGGTAATACTTACAAAACTTGACGGTGATACAAGGGGCGGTGCTGCATTATCGATAAAGGCAGTAGTGAATGTTCCGGTAAAATTTTCCGGAACCGGAGAAAAGCTTGATGCAATCGAGCCGTTTTTTCCTGACCGAATGGCATCAAGAATACTCGGGATGGGAGACATTGTATCATTTGTCGAAAAGGCGCAGAATGAATTTGATGTTTCAAATACCGGCAAATTAGAGGAGAAGTTAAGAAAAAATAAATTTGATTTCGACGATTTCCTTTCATATCTGAATCAGATAAAGAAAATGGGTTCATTATCAAGCCTGCTGTCAATGATTCCCGGAGCGGGTAAAATGATAAAATCGCAGGAAATTGACGAAACGGTTTTGTCAAAGATTGAATCCGTAATTTTATCAATGACAAAGAAAGAGAGGGAAAATCCGAATATACTCAACGGATCGCGCAGAAGAAGAATAGCCGACGGCAGCGGAAATCCCATACAGCAGGTAAACAGAGTTATTAAGCAGTTTGAAGATATGCAGAAAATGATGAAACAGTTCAGCAAAGACAAAGGCAGAGGATTAATGAAAAAGATGAAACTTCCGGCAGGAATGATGAATGATTTTAAAATGTAGATTTCAAATCAGAAGAAATTAAATCAAACAAATAATAAAATAAATTAAGGAGCAGTAAAAGTAAATTGGTTAAAATCAGATTAAAAAGAATGGGAAAGAGACATTATCCGGTCTATAAGATAGTAGCCGCAGATTCCCGTTTTCCGAGAGACGGAAGATTCATAGAGTCACTTGGGACTTATAATCCCAACTTAGATCCAATGCAGGTAACAGTAAAAGAGCCGAGAATTTTGTACTGGCTGAAAGTAGGAGCACAGCCGACGGATACGGTTAGAAATCTTCTGAAAAATGAAGGTTTAATGCTGAAATTTCACCTTGAGAAGAAGGGAAACTCGCCTGAAATAATAGATGAAATGGTTCAGAAATTTTTGACTGACAAGAGTTCAAAGAATACAAGAGCAGCAGAAAAGAAAGCCAGGAGAAAACAGAACAGGAAAGCTGCCAAGAATGCGCCTAAAGATACACCTGAAGCTGCAAAGACTGATACCACAGAAACAGCAGAAACTAATTAATACAGCAAAGCATAAACAAAGGATAAAAGTTTTAAATAACTATATTCAATTCAATATTTCTCAAATTAAAAAGAGGACCTCAAATGAAAGAATTTATTGAATACATTGCGAAAAATCTGGTTGACAAACCGGAAGCTGTAAAAGTAGAAGAAATACAGGAAGGAGACAACAGAATCAAGTATGTTTTGTATGTTGACGATGCAGAGACCGGAAAAGTAATAGGCAAACTCGGAAGGACTGCAAAATCCATACGCACTCTTCTTTCTGCTGTAGCGGCAAAACAGGGTAAAAGAGTAATTATGGAAATTCCGGATAAAAATAAAAAAGAATCAGAGAATCTTGGATCGTAACAATTTTATTGCAATAGGTAAGATTGTTAAAACAATAGGAATTAAAGGAAACTTAAAAGTTGTTTATCTGACTGATTTTCCCGAAAGATATAAAACTCTTGAGAAAGTATTTTTATTTGATGAAGATAAAAATGTATTCTTAACAAACGGTAAGAGTGTGTATTTTTATTTTACAGAAAAGAAAATATCCGATAAATATATAAACGTTAAATTCAGGGATTACGACAGTATTGAAAAAAGCAGGGAACTTATAAACGGATTTATTATGATCGAAGAAAAGGATAAAGTAAAACTGAATGAAGGCATATATTTTTATCATGATCTTACAGGCTGCGAAGTTTATGACAAGGGGAAATTCATCGGAATAGTAAATTCTGTCGTTAATTACGGCAGCGGGGATCTGTTCAGCGTTAAAACAGAAATTAAAGAGATACTTATTCCTTTCAGAAAAGAGTTCATAGAAAAAATAGATACAGTTAATAAGAGAATCGATGCTGATCTGATTGAAGGATTTACCGATTAGAAAGAAATGAAGATAAAACCTGTTTACTTGATATTATGAGATTTGATATAATAAGCGCTAACACAAAGATACTGGAGTGTTCCCTGTTTCATGGCATGATATCAAGAGCTGTAAAGAAAGGACTGATAGAAATATACATACATAATCTGAGGGATTATGCTGAAGGGAAATACAAACAGATAGATGATATTCCTTATGGCGGCGGATCAGGGATGATACTGAAACCCGAGCCTGTATTTAAATGCGTAAGTAAGTTAAAGGAAAAAACCTGTTATGATGAAGTAATATATTTTTCACCGCAGGGCGAAAAACTAACGCAGAAAACGGTGAATGATACATCACTTCTCGGAAATCTTATTCTTATATGCGGGCACTATAAAGGAATTGACGAAAGAATTATTGCAAAATTAGTTACAAAGGAAGTTTCAATCGGAGATTATGTATTGTCATGCGGGGATATTCCCGCATATGTATTTATAGATTCGGTTACAAGGGTCATACCGGGAGCATTGGGAGACGGTGAATCGGCGATTACGGATACATTTCAGGTGGAGACCGGATTTGATCATCCGCAGTATACAAGACCTGAAGTATATAAAAGACTGAGAGTTCCGAAAGTTTTATTGTCGGGCAATCACAGGGAAATAAAAATCTGGAGAGAGAAAAAGGCATTATCCAAATATAAAAAGTATTTAAAAAACAATAAGAATTAAATTCAGAAAGCAAGGTAAACTTAATCATGGACAAAAAAATAAATCTGGTTACAGCCGGACAGTTGAGAAGCGATATTCCGAAGTTTCATGTCGGGGATACAATTTCAATCTCAGTGAATGTAATCGAAGGTGACAAGGAAAGAATTCAGATTTTTAAGGGAATAGTAATGGGAATAAAAGGCGGCGGAATCAGCAAGACATTCCGGGTAAGGAAAATTTCCAACGGGGTTGGAGTCGAAAGAATATTCCCGATTAATTCACCCAGAATTGCCAAACTTGAAGTTGTTAAAAGCGGCAGCGTAAGAAGAGCAAAGCTTTATTACCTGAGAGGTCTTACCGGAAAAGCAGCGACAAAAATTAAAGAGAAAAAGAGACTAAGCAAGGTACTTGAGCCGATTATTTCGGAAAAAGAGACTACGGCGGCAAACGGTTCTGCAGAAACAGAAATTAAGAAAGAAGAATCAGTTTCCTGAACAAATTAAAATCATTTTATTATAAAGCCGCCTTTAATTTCCGGGGCGGTTTTTTTTATGTTTAACATGAAGAATAAAAAAGTTTTCGTATCAATTGCAGGGAATATCGGTTCGGGAAAGTCTTCCCTGACAAGATTAATCGCTGATGAACTTAACTGGAAGCCTTATTTTGAAAAAGTCAACAATAATCCTTACCTGAAGGATTTTTATTCTGATATGAGCAGATGGTCGTTTAATCTTCAGGTATTTTTCCTTTCACACAGATTCAGGACTCACATAGAAATCCTTAAGAGCAAATCTTCCGTTATTCAGGACAGGAGTATTTATGAAGACGTGGAAATTTTTGCACGGAATCTTTACCAGCTCGGTAAAATGAATAAAAGAGATTATCTGAATTACCGGAGCCTGTTCAGGGAAATGACATCATTTCTGAAACCCCCGGATCTTCTGATTTATCTGAAGTCAAGCATGCCGAAACTTGTCAGGCAGATTAAACTGCGGGGCCGTGAATTTGAGAAAAATATTGATAAAGGGTATTTGCTTGAGCTTAACAGGAGCTATGATGAATGGATTAAAAATTATAAACTCGGTAAATGCATAACAGTAGAATCGGAAAAAATGGACTTTGTTAATGATAAAAAAGACTTTACAAAAATTGTTAATCTGATTAAAAAAGGTCTTCAGTAAAATTACAAATCATCTGAAATGCAGTTAAACAACTGGTATTCAGAAAAACTCATAACAATACCGACAGAAAGACCTTGTTTTATTTTTTATCTTCAGGATCTTTTTTTTCCTCTTTGAATACTTTACCTACAAATGTATTGCTGTAGGAACCGACGGATGTAATCACATAAATAACCACAATAATTAAAACCGCCAGAATTGCAAGTATCCAGATAGCTGTTTCCATACTTCAATATTTACTTCGGAAATTATTACTGATTTCTCATCTTAAACATGCTTACATCTCTGTAAATTCTTATTCTCTTTGCATTGGAAACTGCGTTAATTCTTTCTTCTGCAAGTTTCTTTGATGCTACTTCAGTAGTGATTTTTTCTGATTTTGAAATATTAATTACATTTTTCAGAATATCATAAATGCCTGAAGCCTGTTTAAGAGCTCTTTCCCTGTTGTATCCTTCAAGTTCATTATAAACATTAATCAGACCGCCTGCATTAATCACATAATCAGGGGCATAGAGAATTCCTTTCTCATTAAGCATTTTACCGTGCTCTTCTTCATGACCGAGCTGATTATTGGCTGCTCCGGCGACAATTTTGACTTTCAGCTTGGGAATAGTTTCGTCATTCAGAATGCCTCCGAGCGCAGCTGGAGAAAAAACATCAGCTTCAGTCGAATACAGTTCGTCATCATTAATAATCTTGGCTTTATAATCTGTTACAATTGATTTAAGTTTTTCCTGATAGATGTCATTTACATACAAAACAGCTCCGTCGTCGAATAAATACTTGCACAGATGCTTTCCTACATTTCCACCGGCACCCTGAATAATAACTTTCTTACCTTTGAGCGAATCATTGCCGTAAACTTCATTTACACAGGCTTTAATGCCGACATAAGTTCCATAAGCCGTAACAGGCGACGGATCACCGCTTCCTCCAAGTTCTATCGAAACACCTGTAACATGTCTTGTTTCCATCATTATAAATTCCATATCTTTTATTCCGGTACCTACGTCTTCAGCCGTAATATATCTCCCGGAGAGACCTTCTACAAATCTTCCGAAAGCCCTGAATAATCCTTCAGTCTTCTGTGTTCTTGAATCACCAATAATAACTGCCTTGCCTCCTCCGAGATTTAAACCTGAGACTGCGGCTTTATAAGTCATGCCTCTCGATAATCTCAATACATCCACCAATGCTTCTTCATCACTTGCATAATTCCACATTCTCGTTCCTCCAAGCGCCGGACCGAGAGTAGTATTATGTATTCCTATTATTGCCTTTAAACCTAATTCCTTATTTGAACAATATACAACTTGTTCATGACCATAAGATTCAATCAAATCAAAAGTCGGGTAACTGTGTTTTTCCATGATATTAATAATTTTTAGTTAATTAATAATTAAGTTATTCTGCGTTTCAAACAATTCCGGGTTTAACGCTTTTCTGATATAAATAAAAACATCATCTACGGAAATATGAGCCATGCATTGCGGCATCTGACATCCGTAATCATGTCCGAGATAAAGACATGGACTGCAGAATTTATCGCTTTGAATCAGGACTGATTTTTTGTTATATGATCCCCATTTAAGAGGATTTGTCGGTCCGTGCAGCCCCATTGTTTTTGTTCCGACACAGGAAGCTATATGAAGCATTCCTGTATTGCTGCAAACGATAAGTTTTGATTTCTGCACAAGAGCGACTACATTGTCCAGTTTATATTTTCCGGCGGTATTTATGACATTTTTTTCAATATTCTCTGATATTAACCTGCATCTTTCCTCTTCATGCGACGCACCGGTTATGAGAATTCTGATATTGTCATCATAATTTACGAGCCTGTTTCCCAGATCAATGTAATTCTTGACGTCCCATTCTCTCGGCATGCCGTTTTCACCGCAGCCGGGATGAAGACAAATTACCGTCTTTCCGTTAAAGCCGTTTTCTTCCCAGAATCTATCTGCAAATTTATAATCTTCTTTATTTAAAAAATATTCTAATTTTTTGTCCTTTTCGGAAATATTAATTCCCAGCGGAATAAGAAGATCGAGGAAATTTTCAAGTTCATGCTTGTTCCTGAGATGGTTTACCACACTGTCATATCCGAAATGCTTGAACTGCTTTTCGGTTTTGAAACCGACCGTATAATCAGCTTTTGCAAGCATTGACATTAGAGCATTGATTCTTTCCCATTGTCCAACATCAATCAGCAAATCGTATTTATCCTTTCTAAGATCTTTAATAAATCTCAGGAATAAAAACGGATTTTTAAGGAAAGAATGAACATTACAGTCAATAATCCTGCTGACATAAGGTATTTTTTTAATTACTGAGTAATTTATCTGCGAACAGATAAATGTAATTTCAGCATTGGGGAAAGCATTTTTTAAAGTTCTGAGAGTCGGGATTAAAAGGATTGAATCTCCGATTGCAGCTAATTTTATTATCAGAATTTTTCTGATGTTTTCAATCGGAAGTCTCTTTTTCCGTTTTGTAAAAAGTGCCAGAAAAATTACGACAGGGATTCCAACATACTTATCAAATATCCGGAAGATCGCTCTTCGCTTCATTAAATATTTAAACTGAAAATTAAATTTATTTGATAATATACTTAGAAATGAATATATTATCAATAATAAGATTTTAATAAAAATTGAATAAAAAGTATCTCGGGCTGTTAACAGATTCTGCAATCAAAGCAAGGAAATTTTCATATTCACCATATTCTAAATTCGCTGTCGGAGCAGCGCTTCTTACTCAAAACAACAAAATTTATACGGGAAACAACATAGAGTGCGCATCTTATTCGCTCAGTATTTGCGCAGAAAGAGTAGTTTTTTCAAAAGCGATTTCCGAAGGTGAAAAGAAGTTTTCGGCTATTGCTATCTCATCAAGCAAGAAAATATTCACATTTCCGTGCGGAGCATGCAGACAGTTTATGTATGAGTTTGGAAAAGATCTCGATGTCATAATCGTAAGATCAAAAAGCGAATTCATTATTACCAAGCTGACAGAACTTCTTCCGGGAGCATTTGACAAACAGTCTTTAATATAATTGCATAAAATGAATGAAAATCTTCAGATTAGAACTTTTAAGAAAACAGGTCATATTGAAGTGATTTGCGGCAGTATGTTTTCGGGTAAAACAGAAGAGCTTATCAGACGGATCAGACGCGCTGAGATAGCAAAACAAAGGGTGAAAGTATTCAAGCCGAAAATTGACAACCGTTACAGTGAATTTGAAATTGTTTCGCATAATGAACAATCGTATCCTTCAGAAGTTGTCGGAGATGCGGAAGAAATTCTTGAAAAGGCATTTGATGTGGAAGTTATAGGCATAGACGAAGCCCAGTTTTTTGAAAACAATCTTGTTGAGATTTGTCAGAAACTTGCAGATTCCGGAAGAAGAGTAATAGTGGCAGGACTTGATCAGGATTACAGGTCTGTTCCGTTTGAACCGATGCCTCAGCTTCTTGCGGTTGCCGAATATATTTCAAAAACACTTGCAGTATGTGTAATCTGCGGAGCTCCGGCAAACAGGACACAGAGGATTACCCAGAGCAGTGAAAAGATACTTGTCGGTGCAAAAGATCATTATGAAGCCCGCTGCAGACTTCATCATGTAGTCAGCATTGAATCCGGAAAGAAAATACCTGCTTGATTATTCAGCGTATTCCTGTTTTTTTTCTTTCAGAAAAATTAATCTTCTAAACTATTATGAATTTTATAAAAAATTTTTACATAATTCTTCTGCTTATTGCTTTAATTCAGTTTTCATCCTGCGGCAAGAAAGAGACTCCGTTAAATCAAAGCGAAACTAAAACAAGTATTAAAGTCGGGCTTGTATTTGACATAGGAGGAAGAGGAGATAAGTCTTTCAATGATGCCGCCTACAAAGGACTAGAAACAGCAAAAGAAAAACTGGGAATCGATTTTGAAGTTATCGATCCCGGCGACGGCTCTGACAGGGAATCCGCACTGCGTAAGCTTGCAAGCAAAAAAGATATCGGTCTTATTTTCGGTGTGGGATTTATTTTCACAGATGATATAAACAATATTGCGAAGGAATTTCCGTCCAAAAAATTTGCCTGCATTGATTACTCCGTTTCACCGGATAAAAAAATCGGCGATAATGTCGAAGCAATAGAATTCAAGGAAGAGGAAGGATCTTTTCTGATTGGAGTTATATCAGGATTAAGTTCAAAAACAGGAAAAGTAGGATTTATAGGAGGAATGGAATCTTCTCTTATCAGAAAGTTTGAAGCAGGTTTCAAACAGGGAGTAAAATATGCAAATCCTGATTGTCAGATATTATCCGGATATGTAAGTGTTTCTCCGGACGGTTTTAAGAATCCGGGGAAAGCAAAAGAAATTGCCCTCAGCCAGTATTCGGGCGGAGCTGATATTATTTACCATGCTTCAGGATTATCCGGTCTTGGTCTTTTTGAAGCTGCAAGGGAAAAGAACAAACTTGCAGTCGGCGTAGATATGGATCAGTACAAGGAAGCTCCGGGATTTATTCTTACAAGCATGGTAAAGCAGGTAGATGAAGCCGTATTTCAGACAATTAAGGAATTCGGTGAGAATAAATTTACCGGCGGAATCAAAACATTCGGATTAAAAGATAACGGTGTAAGCTTTGTATATGACAGCAACAATAAGAATTTAATCACGCCTGAAATCAAAGCTAAAGCAGACGGGATCAGAATGAAGCTCATTAACGGTGAAATAAAAATCGATCTGAATTAATATTTACTGAATAGTAATTCTTATATTTAAACCACCCTCATTGGTCGTCCTCGGAACTGTAGTCAGAGATTCATTTGTAGGCTGTGTCTTAATGTATTTATAAAAGAACTGCATTGATACTTTTGAACTCAGTGAATACTGAATCGTCGGATTAAAGTTTGTTACAGATGAACCGTTTCCTACAACTTTATTCATCAGTCCGGTGCCGAATTCATAATTTATCGGATCATTAGTGGTTTTGGAAAGTGTCAGAGCAAACTGAACGTCATTCTGAAGCGATAATCCGAAAAGAGGAATACTGAATCCTGTTTTAGAAAAATTCATATTAATACTCCATTCATTTGTTGAAATAGACTGCACTAAAGCTCCGATCGGATTTAATGTATTGGTTGTGCTTGTATTTATCCTGAAAGTGGAAGTAAGGTTTCCTCCCATTACTTCCTTGAAATTAAAATTAAGACCGATCAGAGGGCTGAATGCCTGCGTTACAGACTGTGAATTCGGGATATCATAATTATTAATATCGATAAGCCGGCTTTCCTTGTATTCGGCAATAAAACTGTTATCAAGTGTAACTGAATTTGCAAACTGAGAGAAGAATGCAAATTTTTCAAGCCCTGAAATTGTCAGAGTCCAGTTCGGAAATGGTATTGAACCTATTTCACTCTGAAAAGCGCTGGTAATATTTCTTCTGTTCTGCGCTGTATTTCCCGGAACATATTCATAAGTGAAATTTTCAATATTCCCTGCAAAGAACATGGAATTCCCCGTGAATATAGAGCTTGTCTTGCTTGTCGGATTTCCGATATCCCCTACTCCGTTGGATGAATAAATAAGATTGTTTGCAAATCCCCAGGCAGTTTTGAAATTAAGACTCATATTTACAAATTCCGGGACTACCGGATTCAGATTAGTCTGAAAAGCAAGTTCATTTCCTTCTGTATAATTGTCTGCAATCTGATTGAGATTAGGCGCACGGGTTCCCGGATACTGACTGACACCGAGCTGATATGATCTCGAAGGACCCATATTCGGCTGTGTAGTCGGATAAAACCAGAAATTTCCGAATCCGGGCTTTCCGGCAACACCCGCATTTGAAACAGTGTTATTCTGAGAATATGTAATATTGATATCACCCGGAATGAATGTAAGAAATACCTTCAGAATATTAAGCAGGCTTTGATTCTGACTTGAGGATTCAGCTATAGTATCGCGTGCATTTCCGCTTGTTCTCAGGTTATTCTGCGTGCCGTTGCCAAATATGGAAAATATTTCTTTCAATTTCAGATTAGCTGATGTGGACAAAGTATTTGTATAGCCTGTATTGAATCCTACATTAATAATCTGATTGGGATTAAGCCAGCCGTATCTTACATTATAATTTGTATTGAAAGTTATATATTTGTCAAGGAAAGGAAGTGTCAGTTTCGGATTAAATGTAACTGTCTGAATGTAATCAAGGTCATTTCCGAAATTGACCACGCCGTTATTGAAGAATATATCTCCGAAAATATCCCCGTTGGGTCTCTGTGTTCTGAGACTGTCATCGTTGGTTACAAGCGGAGTAAGGTCGCTGCCTACCCTGAAATCATAATTTCCGTTAAGGTCAAAGATCCAGTTTTCCAGAAATTTCCAGTCAAACCTGAATCCCCTGTTAGCCCTGAAATCATTTGAAGTAATATCTGCATAAATAAGTTTTCTCTGTTTGGATTCTGACTGAAATCTGTTAAAATCAGTAGAGGCGTTGAAATTTGACGAAAACAGAGGAGCAAGCGGAATAAATGGAAAGAAGAAATACATCTTTGCGGCTTTGTAACTTTCACCGAGAGGAATAATATTTCCAATGTTCAGATTGAGAATATTGCTGAGTCCGAAATCCGTGCCGAGACTGATTCCGCCGTTGTATCTGAAATCATTTTTGCTTTCATAGGTAATATCCCTTGAACTTCCGAAATCCGCGCTGAAATTAAAGCTAACCCTGTTAAAAAAATTCTTTACCACATAATTGTTTCCGGGAAAGTTAAAATTCATATTCGATATTGAAATATTATTCCTGATAACAAGTGTCTGTGCTTCGGTAAGCGTGTTTTGCTTTGCTGTTTCCGCCAGTTCTGCGCTTCCCGTCGCTCTCAGGACTTTATCATAAACTTCATCAGCCGAACTGTTAAGATAAATATCGGTTCCGGGATAATACTGCGGATTTACGTATGTTTCAGAGTGTCTGTATGTTAGAGGCAGTGTCAGTACATTCCCCCATTCTTCAGAGAGAAACGTTGTAAATGCATTGTTAAAAAGCCTGTGCAGATTCAATGTAGTGCTGAAATCCCATGAGACTCCGGTATTTCTCGATCCGAGCCTGGCATCGAGCGAATGAAAAAACGGATCAACTTTTGAATATGCAAAACTTACATTCAGAAGGTCCGCCATCTGAACGTTTGCGCTGACATTAAATGCAAGTCCGTTATCATCAATCACATTTATTAACCGCAGTTCATCAAACCAAACGCTACCCGAAATAGAAGCATTAAGTGAATTCCTGTTTTTCTCTACACCGATAAGAATTTCCCTGATTGTTTTCAAATCCGGATTGCCGAATACCTTGTATTCGGAACCGGGCGGACCGCCGGGATCGGGTGCCTGTACTGGAACATTTGCGCTGTCTCTGAGACTCTTAAGCTTCGTAAGATCGTTGAAATTGATTGTCATGTAATTGATTTTATCCCACGGCTGTTCCGGTTCGCCGAGTCTTGCCTCAGGATGAATTGGAGCTCTGTATTCGTAATAATTGTTCGAATCTGTTCCGAATCTGATTACCATAGCTGCGTCATAAATACTCTCGCTCGTATAATTAAAACTCGGATCCCCGTTTATAAACATTTTCATTGTCCTGTAATTTATAAGATCAAGAGGAGATGAACTGAAATCTTTTCTGGCAACTTTTCTTTCACCGTTTGTCAGATTGAATATCTCAATTGACAATGACTGCTCATTTGAAAGTGTATTCTGATTATTCTGTCCCCTGACGGTCTGTCTCAATACGTCTCCGGGTATGGGGCTTTTGTAAATCTGAGGATTTTCCTCAATGCTTACAGTAGTAATATTATAAGTTGTGTCCGTCTTGTTTGGTTTTATCCACTGATTTCCGGTTAAATTTATTTCATAAAGACTTAGTTTAATTGAATCTGTGACGCCTGTTACCCACATTCGTGCGAACTGTATGTTTGTAAAAACCGCATTACCGTATTTCTGCCTGAATTCAGACAAGGGGATCTTATACTGCCGCCAGCCGTTGCGCCCTACACCCACAATATAAGGATTGTTTTCTGTTTCGAGGTCGATTTCAAACTGAAAATAATCGTTCCCGTTTCTGACGTTATTGGATTTATTCAGATCTTCAGTATCCGGTCTTCGGCCAACGTCTGAATTTCCGTTATTCTGCGTTCCGTTTACAAAATCATAAGCCGGATCATTGTTTGAAGCAACAAAATTATCAAGTGCAGGATCAGCAGGAGCAGTAAGGCCGGGATTTAATGACTCAAACAGCTGCGCTTCTTTTTCATCATTCTGAAAATCCAGCCCGAGATCATTGGATGAAAGCAGTGTTCCGTTCTGAAGCGAATCTTCCGTATTCAGAATGTTATTCGGAATTGCATCCTGTGAAATATTTCCGAGATCTATTACAAGCTTTCCATTTTCGGTACCAAGTCTTCTTTCAATCTTCATGCTGAACTCAATAAAATTAATATTATCATTGACAAGATCATTGCTGGTAGTATTCAGATATTTCATAATTCCGTTCCAGTTTTTTGTCCTGTCAGTAAGTGTATCAAATCTTCCGTTGTAATTATATGTGCCTCTTGAACCGGGATAAAACGTAACATCCAGCGGAGTAACGGTTGTCTGTGTGGGCTGCACGCTTTTTTGCGGGTAAATATCCCTTATATCAACACTGTTGGCAATGTTGTACCATTTAATCTTAGACCGTCTTGAATTCTTCTGAGTTATGCATGTATCACAGTCAACTATGTAATTTGAAAGAGGAACAGAAGCCATTGTCCATGAATTGTAAGTTCCTCCGAGAGAGACTATTTTCTTTGCTCCTTCAAAGTCATCGATATATGCAATTGCTTCATTATTATCCCCGGGAATGTCACTCTTTAATGTATTCGGATCAGCATTAAGAGATGCAAGTTCACCTCTAAGAGTAATAAATGAAGGCTCTTTTGAATTAAATCCGGGAAGCAGATTCACGACATTCGTTAGGAATTTAGAAGGAATTTCAGCAGTAAAGTCTACACCAAACATGGAATTATCAGTAGGTTCTTCGCCTATCCTTACTTTATCATTTAATGTTGCCTGATTAAGATTAACATATGTAAATCCCAGTGCGCTTTTTTCGGAAATCTTGTAATCACCTCTTAAGCCTACAAATGTTTTTGAGGCAAGCGTAAACAGATCATTTGTTTCATAGGAAATCTTCAGATCTTTTGAAAGCAGTGCCGCTGCATTTTTAATAACAACAGTACCGGTTGAATAATCTACTGAATAATCAGTTGCAGGATTAAGTTCAATCTGACCGAGTTTTACAACTACGCTTCCTTCTACAATGTTAAATCCCAGATTAATTGTATTGCTGATTCCCGCCTCTCCTCTTGCCTTGCCGATTATGGAAAAAAGATTTGCATTGGGCAGTTCTTTTGCTGTGGATTTTAAACTTGAGTAAATCTGCGGATACCATTTTGCAGAGTCAATCGGAGGATTGTTCCATGCTCTTAAATTATTATAAAACGGTTCCAGCGAAGGAAATATAACGAATCCTGCTTCGGGATCTATTGTAATACCGGGAATGTAATCAAATATGTTATTGGGAGGTCCTGCTCTACCGCTTGTATGTTTGTCCAGCCCGAGAATCTGAATAATAGGAGTGCTTACTCCTTCAAAATTCGGCTGCGGCACATTATTGAGATTGTATTTAACGTCAAATTCAAAACCGTCCTGCACAACACGTGATACCGGAAGACGGTAAATGTTTTTCAGTTTTAATGCCCATGCCTGAGTGTTTGAAGGTATCAGATTCTGAACCTTCACCATTTTTAAAACAAGTGTGTCATCCGGATTTGAGATTGAGTCTGTGCTTATAGTTCCGAATTGCTCTCCTGTATTTGTCCGCTGATAAGCGATCCCGACAAAATAATTTTCGGGAATATTTATTTTCAGGGAAATGTATCCTGCGTATTTATTAAGAGAATATTCCGAAAGGCTCAGCTTTCTTACTATACCGTATGTCCGTATCCCCTGTTCAATCGTCGGAACGGATTTTAATGTATCGTTGTATTTTCCCGTAGGCGGAAGCGGTCCAAGGTCTACGTGAAGCCCGGCTTTTCTGTACCCTGTAGTAGTAACATCCGTCTGAACCCATACTTCAAATGTCTGGTCATTTACCGACAGAAGCGTCGTAGTCTCATTCACGCCGTTTTCATTGTTAAAATAATCAAGGAAACTTGCCTTGTAAATTGTATCAAGAAAAAAGTGACTGTCGGAATAATCCCAGACTTTCAGATTAAATGCTTCTTCCTGAACTCCCCGGCTGAAATCCTTAACTTCGGTTTTACTTTTTTTCTGTGAGACAACTGCCGAAAGCGACAATGCGCCGAGCTGGAAATCTCCCTTTACGCCGAACAAAGCCTGTGACGAACCGATAAGTCCCGATCTTGTATCAAGCGTAACATTTCCTCCGAGAATTCTTTTTACAACTTCATCCGTATATCCGTTGTATTCTATCTTAAGCTGATTCTCAAAATCAAACAAACGCTGTGTATTATAATCAGCGTCAATACTCAGCTTATCGCCGA
The DNA here is from genome assembly GCA_016788375.1 of Ignavibacteria bacterium. GTDB lineage: Bacteria > Bacteroidota > Ignavibacteria > Tepidaquicellales > Tepidaquicellaceae > JAEUSI01. The sequence goes on from JAEUSI010000058.1 coordinate 18,204, forward strand.
CTTTACCTTTGGCAGTCAGCTGGACTTCCTGCCGGAAATTAATTGCGCTGTTGGAATTTGACGTGCCGAATGTATTTGTAACTTCACTGTTGGAATTCTGAAATGAAGCCGTTATATCCACCGAACCGTTAAGCTTCAGATTAAAAGTCGGCGGTCCGAAAATGCTTTCGGATTTAAACGGAAGCGGTATTGTAATGTCAGTAATGTTTTTGAACAGCTTGCTGAGATCATCCTGCGTACTTCCTTTAAATCTTTCCGAAAAAATATCCGTGAAAATAAGCCTCTCGTTGTTTGCCGAGATTGCCGACAGATAAGCAGATAACGGGATTACAAGCGGCGCTCTGATTTCCTCTCCCTCAAATGTTTCTGTTAATACTACATTTCCTGAAGTATCAAAAGTAATCTGCTTTTTAATCATTTCCGCGTCGCCGAGAAGCAAAGGCGAAGAAACTCCTGTTAATTTTGATCCGAATGAATAGTCGGGA
>JAEUSI010000059.1 GCA_016788375.1 Ignavibacteria bacterium
GGCTGCGCCTTCAGCAGCTTTTTCTTCCAGTTTCTTCATTCTATCCCTGTCAGTTTCATTTCTTGTCTTCAGTGAATTGAAAACACTCAGCCTGAATTTCTGTCTGTCTTCTCCGGCTGTTGTTTTTGTAATCGGGGTAGTTGTTTTTTCTGTGTTTTTTGAGTTCTCTTCTTTACCATTTTTTATTACCGGATCATCATTTAAAACATACATCTTTATCAGTTCTTCTTCACTGTATTCTCTTAATTCTTCAGTCTCCTTTATTTGTAATTCGTTATTTGTAAATTTTATTTCTCTTTTTCCGGCTCCTGTCCCTCCCGAATCTCCCGCCAGAAGGCTTGCAGCTGCATAATCCCACGAAGCTATCAGTCCTTCGTAACTGTAAGGATTCTGATTTACTATCTGGCTGAATCCCGTCATCGCTGATTCATACTCTCCTTCAGATACCTTGCATTTCTGTATGAAATAAAAACATTTATTCACTAATGCTTCATTTTCCGTATGATTCAGTATCACAGCTTCTAAATATGACTCTAATTCTGACATTCTGCTTCCCGTATTTCCGGAGTTAAGATATGACAGATACAATTCGGAAATTACATTTACTGCCTGAATGCTGTCTGCAAAACTGTTTAAAATTTCTTCACATTTCAGTTTTGCTGTTTCATAATCTCTGATTCTTGCCGATATTTTTGCTGAATCATACAATGAATATAAACTTTCCGTTTCGGGATTCGAAGTGCCGGATTTCATTTCTTCTGTTTCTTCAGTTTCTACTGTTTCGGTTTCGTTTCTGTATCCTGCGCCTGAGGGTTCATTTTCATAATAAATTGTATCGTTCCTGCCGTTTACAGTCAAGACCGTATATTCTCCCGGTTCAAACGGATTACAGCTTTCCGGAATGAATTCAAACTCTACGGGAATGTTTGTTCCGTTATAAACTATACTGCTAAGAGGATTATCATCCAGTGAATTTATCTGAAAGCAGTTCTTTGAAGCTCTTAGGTATGTATCTCCGGATGATTCGGGGAATGTTCCGGTAAAGTGATATGCTGAAGATGAAGAATTTAATATGTTAAATGTATTATATCCCTTATTGAGATTAAAATCAGAATTGTCCGTATTTATGTTTGCTTCATCCGACTCAATGGAATTTATTCCGCCTGTATAATAATCTCCCGATTTACCGAAATTAAGGCAGCTCATTCCTGACGGTGATATGCTTACTGAGCCAGTGTAACTGCATGAAATTACATTTCTGTATAAATCCGCAGTGCAGCATATCATATTCATGCTGTTTCTGTAATTGCCTAAAAAGTTGTTTTTAATTATGCCTGCTGCGATATTTGAAAGAGTAACAGCATTATTTCCCATTATAGAAGCAGCAAACAAATTTCCGTCAATCGTTACCGGAATTACGGTTGATCCGTATGAAATGACTTTAAGAGAATTTACTGTATTAATAAACTGATTATTCTTCAGATAAAGCGAAACATTCCATTCTCCGCCGTTTAAGATATAGTCGACCGAAAGCGCTGTTTTTACGCTGTCGGTTGAGTTAAACAAACTGCTTATGATGCTCGTGTTCAGACAGTTTGTAAGCTGCACTGCTCCTGACTCTTCGGGAGAAATGCCGCTGAAAGATGTATTGATTACATTTACCTCAACACAATTATTAAAACTGACGCCTTTCCATTTCTGCGATGAAAGTCCCTTAAGAATTACAGGCGAATTTGACTGGTTTGATTCAGTATAACCCGAAATAAAACTACCTCCGTTCATTGCCAGTCTCCCGTTTTCCGAAAAGGAAATTTCCGTTCCGGGATTAAGCCTGATATCGAATCCTTCGCTGTATACTTCTCCTCTGCAGTTAAAACTGCTGAAGCAGCTTTCATCCGCAACAAGCTCTCCGCCTTCCTGCATAACGGGCGCGAGTTTGTAGAGCTTGCCTTCGCCGGGATTGAATTCTCCCATATTAATATAGGAAGTTGTATTTTTATTAAATGTTGCAACAACGTTATTAGTGTCGAGCTCAATTATTTTCCAGTTAATAAACCCTGCAAGTTCTGTAGAATCGAATTTTATTCTCAATCCTCTGACGTCTCCATCATTATTTATATCAGGCACGCATCTTCGATTTACCATTAGAAAATATTTGCTCTTATCTGATGCATCATCCGGATTAAAGAATCCCATTTCCCAGTATCTCTCATTTGTTGCGTCATAATAAGTGAAAGGATAATCTTCGTCATACTCCAAAGATGGATTTCTTCTGATGCTTTTTATATCTGAAATGAAGTAATGATCTGCTGTCTCGCTATGAACACTATAACCATCCTGCCAGGTTATTTTATCGAGTGTCGGTTTCCAGTGTAAAATCTTTTTATTCAAATTCTTTACATAATTCCATTTATCCTGTCCATATATATTTTTTGTTCTTTTAGTTGTATCCGGATATTTATTAAGCAATCCAAACCATATAAAATAATCAGGACTAACCGGTAAAGTAACAGGAAAATTAATTCGCTGATACGGATTTGGTGAAGCATTGCAAGCTCCATTATATGAGCCTGAAACTGTTGAATCACTTTCGAATGTAAACCAGCTTAAACTTTCGGCACCATGCGCAATGGCAATTCCCGCCTGAACCTGTATTTCTTCATTTAATGGTTCTCTGTTACCTCCGCTTTTAAATCCCGTTGCATCTGCACTCATCCAATGTTGAATTTGCGGCTGAACTATAAATTTAGCCGGAGTTGTCATTTGAGCAACCTGATCATGTGTAGTTGTAATTTGATATATAAACGAACCTTCATTCGGAAAATCTGAATAATATCCCCTGTACCCTAAAACTTTTTGAAGATAGTTATTATAGTTATCGTTTGTTGCTCTCCAGGCTTGAGGAATTCTGCTGTCATAATTTTGTATAGCATTTATCGGAACCGCTCCCTGATTATCATATACCGGAAACGCATGAGCGTCAATCTGAATTATATCAGGATTGGTTTCGCTTAAATGATAATTGAACACATTATCTTCATTTCGTAATGAATAATGATTTAAGTTATTTGAAATAGCATAGGAAAGTTTTGTACCGGAGTTCAGAGTTCTTAACTTATCCTGAACATATTTGAAACATGGCAATTGGGAATACACAAGCTCATCTGCGAAGAATATATCTAATGAATCTCCAAAGTGAGATACTTCATCTTCAATGTTTGAATCATAATTAAGGGAAGTATTTGGATTGAATAAAATATTCGCAAATCTGTCATCCACAGTCAGCTTATCAAACCACACGTCCACCTGTCCAAACCAGTAAACTCTGAAATCGACTTTACATTGTTTTACATTATATCGGTCAAATCCATTGACTCCTTCATTACCTCCATAGCCATAGTTAAGTCCTGAAATAGTTGAATTGCTGTCTAAACTTCCTTTTACAATTAAAGAATCATTATTAATCAAAAAAGTATAACTATTCGTATAATTTCCTTCATAATTTCCACTCGAGTTTCTAAAATTATTTACTCGTATGACAACTGTATCAATTGGATAACCTCTAAAATTGTATGATATTATTGCAACTACAGGAGTGGTTGAGTTCACATTGAAGTCTGTTTGCCTGATTCTCATCATTGGTTTTAAAAACCAATCTGCCGTATCAGCTGATTGAAGAAAATAATAAAGATCGGTATGCTGCATATTTTCATAAATATCTTTACAAAGCCATCCTGCGCTGTTTGGACTTTCCAATGTTGGATTAGTCTCTGAATGCAAAACAGTTCTTCCGCTGTCAGTTTGATAAGAACCAACATTACTATCTCTGTTCTTATAACAGAATCCGAAATTAGTAACACTGTCTCCTGTGTTTTGAACAACTTCATATTCGAGTCTTTGCCCGTAACATAACCTTGTGATCTTAGTTCTTTCAAATACTGTTTTCAGACCCGATGTATCAGATCTGTATATCAATTCATTTAAATTATTTATTTGGGTCGTTGTCAGAGCAGGTATAAACTGTCCGAATTTATCACTGCCCCAGTCATACATATGAATGCCGTTAAAATTTAATTCCTGATATTGTTTCAAATGATTTTCCAGATCCCAGACACACGGTGAATTTCTGTAAGATGTATTCAAAAGAATATTAGTGAAATCTTTAGAAGTGGTTACCGGAGGCGGAGAAATTTTAGATTTTGAAACTATTTCCCCTTCTTTTGTTTTGATGAAACCCGAAACAATAACATAAAATATTACAGGTAACAATAAAGCAAATGTAATCTTGTAAATTTTTGTCTTCATTTTAATTTCCTTAAAGTTAATAAATGTACTTATTCTTTTTTGGGGAATTAATCTCTTTTAAATTTTAAAAAATATTATTATATAATTATGTAATGGATGTATCTCACCTGATCAAAATCATCTTTTTAGTATCGGTAAAAACTTCACTTGATTTCTCGATTTTGATTTCTAAACTATAAAAATATACACCGCTTGGTAAATTGCTTCCGTCAAAGTCAATTTTATATTCGCCTGAATATTTTTTTTCATTTACTAAAGTTCTTATTTGCTTTCCAATTGAATTGAAAACTTTTAAAGTTACGTAACCCGTGTACTGCAGCTTATAAATAATGGCTGTACTAGGATTAAATGGGTTTGGGAAGTTTTGATAAAGTTTGTAATTTTCAGGTAAAGTATTGTTTGTGTTTATTATACCTGATGGCGGCCCTCCATCGTTAGTATGAACTAATCCTGATCCTCCAGCCCAGGAGATTGTAGTATCTACACCATTTACACTTGAATTATTAAATATTGGAGATGATTGATAATACCAAGTTATACCCCCATTAACTGTTTTTGAAATTATATTAAAATTTACACCTGACCATCCAATTGAATCACTTACAAAAGATAATTGTATTCCACCTACATTACTTGATGATTGTACCCAATTAATACCTCCATCGGTTGTTTTATACATTCTTCCTGATGAAACAAATCCATTATCTCCATTCACAAAAAAAATATCATTTATTGGTTGAGGAAAAGTAAACTGCAAATCCCAGTTCATCCCGCCGTTTATAGTTCTGTATAATCTTTTCTGAGTTCCGTTTGCATTCACCCAGCCCGTATCTTTATTCAGGAAAAATAATTTTGTAAAATCTCCCGGGTCAGTTAATCTTATCCAGTTTATTCCTCCATTTAGAGTTTTGAAAACACCGCCGCCAAATATATTATCACTACAAATCCAACCTGTATCAGGGTTTATGAATTGAAGGTCTTGTATTTGATTTAAATCTGCACCTAAATTAAGTATGTTCCAGTTATTTCCCCCGTCGGTTGTGGTTAAAAATTTTCCCCTCCCATCACCACCGGCTACATAACCTGTCATATCATTTAGAAATTGAACAACATTGAAGTTTATTTTCACTTTTAAACTAATAACCCAGTTAATTCCACCATCATTAGTTTTCAGTATGTATCCTGTATCACTGCTCGCTCCTGTATACTCAGTAACCACCCATCCATTAAGTGAATCCAGAAAAAAAATATCATTAACAAAATCGTTTACAGGCAGCGTCTGCTGATACCAGCCCGGCGGATTATGAGATTGGAAGGTCGTCGCAAGAAAGAGTAGAATAAGTTCGAGGAAGAATAGTTTTTTCATAAAACAATTTTTATGTTTTATATAACAGAATCAACAATGATATTTAAATATTAGACTTATAGAAATTAAATAAGATTACATCAGGATTTAATATATTGGTAATTCCCTTTATGTTGATTTATTCTTACAAAGATAGATGCAAAGAAATATTAATGAAATGCAGATTACTTCGCGGAGAGAGAATTCATTTTGTGCCTCAAAGTCCTTGCTTTCCGGGATTCTGCCGAAACAATCATATTTAATTTGTTATTCCATATCCGCTGTGTTCATGTATTAAATATCTAATATACCGCCTTAACGTTGCGTCAGGACTTATTCATGATGTGAAAGAAGTTAAGTGCTGATTAATTATTATACTTAACTGATTTTATCCTCAGTTACAATACATATTCAACAGTGATCGTCGTAATTCCGGAATGTCCCGATAAAGTTGTTAAATCTCCTTTTTTCATTTTCAAACTATTTTGAACCGGTTGGAGATTTGACAACTTATAAGTGGGGACTCATTTTAGCAGCTGCTCCGTAAGCTCCCTTGTGCCTTCTGTCGCTTTCTTTTCGATGAAATAGAGTTTGTTTCTGTGTGTATAATAATCCGGCTTTACCGGATCAATAATATAAACGGGAATATCAGAAGATACTGCGCCGACCAGTCCCGCAGCAGGATAAACAACAAGGGATGTTCCGATGACTATCATTATATCTGCGTTATATGCATGCATTACCGCTTCTTCCATTTTCGGCACAAGCTCGCCGAACCAGACTATATGAGGTCTCAGCTGTGAGCCTTTTTCGCATTTGTCGCCTTCATTTATATCTTTCCCGTTGAGTTCGTATATCAGTCCGGGATCAATAGTGCTTCTCGCTTTGTTAAGTTCGCCGTGAAGATGAATTATTTTTTCTGAACCTGCTCTTTCATGAAGGTCATCTACATTCTGTGTAATTATCGTCACATCATATTTTTCCTCCAGTCTTACAAGTGACATATGCGCTTCATTCGGCCCGGCTTTCAGCATCTGCCTCCTTCTTTCATTGTAGAAATCAAGCACAAGCTTTTTGTCTTTCCTCCAGCCTTCCGGCGTTGCGACGGAATATACATCATGTCCTTCCCATAATCCTCCTGAATCCCTGAATGTTTTCAGTCCGCTTTCAGCACTGATCCCGGATCCGGTAAGGACTGCAATTTTCTTTTTCATGATTAAAAATTTAATAAACAACAAAAGGCGGAGTATTTTTACTCCGCCTTCTTTTTTATAAAATTGAATTCAGGTTTGCTATTTCTTTCCGGAAACTTTCTCTATCAGATATTTTGCTACCGCATCGGCTTCCTTCGGCTTTATTGAGGGAACAGGCATCGGCGGATAATCAGGATTCTTTTTTACAGGGTTAAGAATAAATCCCGAAAGCTTTTTAACGTCTCCGTTGTATGCCGGAACTGTCACCTGGTAAGGCGGACCTACCAGCTTTACGTCAAATTTATGACATGCCGAGCATATTCTGTTATAAACTTCTTCACCGTCAACACCCGCTGTTGTAATAGTCTTTGATTTCTTTTCTTTCTCAAGCTCTTCCGCTTTAAGATTTATTTCTTCAAGATGTTTTGCAGATGCAGTTCCGAATGCTGCCTGATTTTTCATTACTATAAGCCCGAATGAAAGTATTATCATATAAAATGCCGCACCGATATATTTTGTCTCGGAATTTTTTATAAATGCATACAAAAAATTGCATAACAGCAGAAGCGCAATAAATGCAAGTCCCGTATAAACAAACACCGATCCGGATAATGCTATATCCGGAATTACCATAAAGCTCATGAACAGTATTACAGGAAGCAAAGCAGCTCCTGTGAATGCAATGTTTCCGGCAATTTTTTTAGTGAAATTCGAATATTCCTTGTCCATTTCATGAATTCCGCCCTGCCAGTTGAAAAAGAAAAACAGAATTCCAATCCCTGTAACCGCTATTGACATTACTATAATGAAAAGGAAATTAAAGAATGTCGCTCCCGATAAAAATATCTGGGCGATATTCTGAAAATCCTGATACCTGTCGGAAAACAGAGCTATCGTAGTTCCTCCCGCAAAGAAAAATCCCGACAGCAGCATAAGCACAACAGCGTAATTTCCGGAATTTGAATTGGTGTTCATCAGGTCAAATTCATAATCCGTAATATCTTCGGGAAGTTTTGTTTCAAGTTCATGTTTGTCAATCCCGGCAATATTTTTGAATGTCTCTATCAGCGACTCTATCTGAAATGTATTCTGATAACTGTATATAAAATTGATCGCAAGCGCAAGAAAAAGCGTCGAAACAAACAGCAAGCTTACGCTGATTACTTTTACCTCGAATAAAAGCTGGGCGTAACAGAATGTAATTGTTAGAAGCGGAATGACTCCAAGTCCGACTCCGACAAATCTGTTTATCGCAAGCTTGTCTATAATATCCTTTGCCAGCCTGACGAAGAGCCTGTTGTTCTTCCTTCTTCCGTATGAATTGAAAACGGATGAAAAAGCAGTTCCTCCAAGCAGCATTCCGAAGAAAGGAAGAAAGATAGTCATCGCAAGTACCAGAATTACCTTTAACAGCGATAGATGCTTCGTTGTGGCGGGTATAACTATATTTTCTAAAAGATCCATTTAAAAAAATTTATTTGTTTATGATAAGAATAATTTAAAAAGTTTATCAAGCGATAATACTGTTATTATTAAAAGCGTAAAGATATTTATTCTGATGAACATGTTTTTATTGACGCTTTTATCGTCATCCGGCCTGAGAAATTTCAGCGATTCGCCGAAAAGCCAGATGCACAGGACAATTAGTATTATATTTGAAACATAATAATTCATTATGCCGAAAAAGTTGATCGAAAGCGCCATTACAATCGTAAGCGTAATCCATGTAAAAGTTATATTCTTCAGCTGTCTGTTTGTAAACACATTTGTCAAAGTCGGAAATCCTCCCTTGTCATAATCCTTTCCGTAAATCAGAAGCAGTATCCAGAAATGCGGAATCTGCCATACAAAAAAATATGAGCTTATCAGAAGTATCTTCGGGTCAAAAACATAACCGCCTGCGGCTACCCATCCGGCAAGCGGAGGCAATGCTCCTACAAGCGAACCCGGAATAATTGCAAGCGAAAATACTTTTTTCAGAGGCGTATAAACCGCATTGTACCAGAAAAGAGTAAGAAGTCCGATCCCCAGTGTAAGAGGATTTGATTTGAGAATAAGAACTGCGCAGCCCGTGATCAGAAATGCAAGCGAAATCAGAAGAACGGATTTTGAAGAAACGACTCCAGAAGGAATAGGTCTGTTTTTCGTTCTGTCCATTAATATATCGGTTCTTCTTTCCTGATAATGATTTAACGCTGCAGCGCTGCATGCAAGCAGAAATATTCCCGCAACGGGAAACAGCGAAAATGAAGTGAGGTTTTCCGCCGCAAGAATGTATCCGAGTCCCGTCGTAAATGCGACAAGAACCGTTATGCGTATCTTTGCAATCTCAAAGAGTATTCTGATTCGCTTCGAAAGTCCGTAACCTTCATATGAGGATTCAGCGGATTTGTCCGATTCCAGTATTAATTCTTCTTTATGTGCTGCTGTTGTCTGAATAATATTTATCCGTGTTTAATAAGTTTATTTTCCTGCCGAATCTTTTTTTACGGCATTTGATTTAAGTGTATCTGTTTTGACCGGCGCTGTTTTTAATGTATCTGTTTTTAGTGAATCAGTTTTAACTGCTGATGGAGTTGTCTTTGCCGTATCGGGAGGGAAATAATTCTTCCATACAAGAAATTTTTCTTCCGGAACGATCACCACAGGAGCATACATATATGAGTGATTAAGCCCGCAGTATTCCGCGCAGGCTGCATAATAATTTCCAATATCGGTAGTTCTTATCCAGTAATGATTGACTCTTCCCGGTATGGCGTCTTCCTTTGTCCTGAACGCAGGAAGGTAAAAACTGTGATTCACATCAACTGATCTTATTTCAAACTTTATGTCCTTGTTCACGGGAAGAAAAAGCGTATCCGATTTCTTTTTGTTGTCATATTCAAAAGTCCATTTCCACATCTGTCCGGTCACTGAAACTATCATTGCATCCTTCGGAACGTCTCTCATATTCCTGAATCCCGACCAGCTGACAAAAAACATTATCAGCACAAGGATCACGGGAATTACCGTCCATACTATTTCAAGAGTCGTATTCCCTTCGATATTTTCCGGAACGGGATGCCTTTTTTTGTTATACTTATACACGAAGTAAATCATTGCCGCCGTGATTATAAGCAGAAGGATTATTGAAATACCCATTATCAGCCAGAATGTTTCGTCTACCTGATTTACTATGCTTGGTCTCATTTTTTATATCTTATTTAAAAATCTTTTTAATTTCGTTTTTTGTATGCCTGAATATTTTCAGAATCTGAATGTCAGGTCAAAGAAAGTCAGAATCATCACTACAGCAAATGTAACCATGCAGATTCCGAGAAATATTTTGAACACCTTGTTGTCGAATTTCAGATGCATGAAAAAATTTATTACAAACATTGACTTGACAAGCGCTATCATCAGCGCAACTGTCAGCGCAAGGCTTCCGAGATTAATTCCCGCTACCGCAACCGTTATCGCCGTCAGTGACAGCAGTCCGATCCATACAAGCACATTAATGCCGTAACTCGGATGATGAGCTTCAGCTATGTGCCCGTCGTCATGTCCGTGTCCGCCGTGATCTGAACCGTTAAGATGATTGTTTTCCATTTATAAAAATTTTTTTTAATGAATTAAATAAAATAAAGGAAACAGAAATATCCAGATTATATCCACAAGGTGCCAGTATAATCCTGAATTCTCGAGTTTCTGAAAATTTGTAGCCGTGATTACGTCTTTTTTTATTTTATACATTACATATCCGATGAATCCCATTCCGACAAGTATATGAAGTCCGTGAAGCCCCGTCATTACAAAATACAATCCGAAATACATTGCCTCGCCCTCCGACATATTCTGCAGCGCTGGTCCCTTCGGATAAATTCCGTGATGAAACTTTGCTCCCCATTCGAAATACTTGTTGATCATAAATATCAGCCCGCATGCCTGCGTTATCCATAAAAAGAAGAGTGACAGATCCTTGTTGTTCTTCTGCAGCGCTACTATTGCAAGCACAACCGTAAGACTGCTTGTAAGAAGTATAATCGTATTGATTGTTCCGAGAAGCACGTCAAGCTCCGTTGCTGCTGCGGCAAACCCGTCCGAATAAATATACCTGTATCCGGCATAAAGAATGAAAAGCCCTCCGAATAAGAGTATTTCCGTAAACAGGAACAGCCACATTCCCATCTTCGAACCGAAATCATCCCTGTGTATTATTGTTTCCTGAATTTCCTGTGTGTCTGTATTGTAACTCATTATTTATTATCCTCCTGTCCGTGTATGTGAGTATGATCATAAGGTCCTGTCGTAACTTCGGGAATAATTTTGAAATTTTCCATCGGCGGCGGCGATGATACTGTCCATTCCAGAGTTGTTCCTCCCCACGGATTGTCCGGTGCTTTCCTTCCTTTTCTTAAACCCTGAAGCAGATTGAAAAACATTACGAGTATTCCGGAAACAAGTATCCATGAACCGACAGTCGCAATAATATGATATGTCTGAAATTCCGGAAGATAATCGTAATATCTTCTCGGCATTCCGAGATATCCCATTATGAACATCGGGAAATATAATGTGTTGAATCCTATTCCTATCCAGATTGCTGCAACTTTGGCTACTTTCTCGTTATACATTTTTCCGAACATCTTCGGAAACCAGTAATGAAGAGAAGCGAAGAATATTATTCCCATTCCTCCGAACATCACGTAATGAAAATGTCCCACTACAAAATATGTGTCTGTAAGATGAAGATCCGTGTTTAACGCGCCGAGCGCAAGTCCGGTCAGCCCTCCGATTGAAAATATAAAAATGAACAGCAGCACATAAAGCATCGGCGCTGTAACGTCGATTGAACCCTTGTAAAGCGTCGCAACCCAGTTGAATACTTTGATGCCTGAAGGCAGCGCAACGAAAAATGTCAGCAGTGAAAATATTACTCTTGATGTGTCGCTTATTCCGCTCGAAAACATGTGATGTCCCCAAACAAGATAACCGACAAGCGCAATTCCAAGACTCGATATTGCAATCGGTACATATCCGAATATCGCTTTCTTTGAAAATGTAGGAATGATTTCCGATACGACACCCATAGCCGGAAGTATCATAATATAAACCGCAGGGTGTGAATATATCCAGAACATATGCTGATAAAGCAGCGGGTCCCCGCCGATTGTCGGATCAAATACTCCGATGCCGAATGCCCTTTCGAGAATTATAAGTACAAGCGTAATTCCGATTACCGGAGTCGCAAGCACCTGTATCCATGAAGTCGCATACAATGCCCATGCAAACAGCGGCATCCTGAACCATGTCATTCCGGGACATCTTAGTCTGTGTATTGTCGTTATGAAATTCAGCCCGGTTAGTATAGTCGCAAATCCGAGCACAAACGCCGCAAAGACCGACAGTGAAACGTTTGTCGTTGTTCTTATGCTGTAAGGCACATAAAATGTCCATCCCGTATCCATAATCCCGCCGCCGGAGAACAGGGATATTATCGCAAGCGCTCCGCCGATTATATACAGATACCATGAAAGCAGATTAAGCTTCGGAAACTGCACATCCTGCGCTCCGAGCTGTATCGGCAGAAAGAAATTTCCGAATACCGCAGGTACTGCCGGAATTATAAACAGGAATATCATTATTACTCCGTGAAGCGTAAAAAGTGAATTGTATGTCTGCGGCTTCATAAATGTTTCGCCTGGTGAGAGCATCTCGAGTCTCATAAATACTCCGATCGTCATCGCCACAAGAAAGAAAAATACAACCGAACCGAGATAAAGAATCCCTATTCTTTTGTGGTCTATCGTCAGAAGCCATGACAAAATCCCCTTGTGTCTTCCTCTGACATTGTAAAAATCAATTTCAGCTGTCTGAGGAGGTACAGCTATAGTGCCGTTTGCCATATTATATTTTTATGTATTAATTTTATTTTTTTTCTTTTTAATGTTCAGAAGCACGACAAAAACCCCGAGCAGCAGTATCATCCCCGCTCCGGCAATCCTTGTCACGTTCAGCACATATTTCCTTCCTTCCGGATCAAAGCTGAAACACATCTTTGCGAGTTTGTTTATTGTCGGTACGACTCTTCCTTCAGTCGCTTCAGTTACTGCCATTTTAAAATCAAAAGGCAGAAAATCCGTTCCGTATAAATATCTCACTATCTTTCCGTCTGCCGAAACTACCATTATAGAAGCTCCGTGTATGAAGTCGTTTCCCTCTCTCTTGAATTTGAATCCGAGTGCATCGGAAATTTTATATATATTTAGACTGTCGCCGGTAAGAAATCTCCATGAATCCGTAGGGATTTTTCTGTTCAGCTCTTCCAGATAATTTTCCTTTTTCTCCGCTGCCATTATATATCCTTCATTCTGATCAATGCTGATTGTAATCAGATTGTAATCCGCTCCGGGTTCCAGATCAGTCTTGTCAACAGTATTTTTAACGCTGTTAAGAAGAGGACTGCAGATTCCCGGACATCTGAAATAAACAAGAGAAAATATTGTCGGCTTCGTAACAAGGCTTTTCAGGTTTATCTGCTGTCCGTATTCGTTTGTCAGTATAATATCAGACGGTATCGTCTCTCCCAGATGTTCGTATATTCCGATTTCCGGCTTCGGCGTATTTTCATCCTGACCGGACGAATATCCGCTCAGCATCATTATCATAATGCCGGATATAATTATTTTTACTGCGCTGATGTATTTTATATTTGTGTGTTTCAAAAAATCCTTAAGCTTTGCTTTTTGTGAATACTGATTTTAAATAACTGTAAAGTAAATTCAGCTTATCGGGACTTTCCTGATAAACTGACGCTTTGAATCCCTTGTCAAGAGGATCCGTGCCGATGAATTTTGCGAACTCATCCGCGCTTTCGCTCCATTTTGTATTAGCAGCAAGTGAATTCAGTGCTTTGTTTTTGTTTGTTACAAGTTCGTTGAAAATAATAACCGCTGTATCTTTCTTATTGCTTTCTATAAGTGAAATCGCCCTGTTCAGATCGGCTTTGACAGTATCATAATCAAGTATCTCCAGTTCCATAGCAAGCCCGACAGGAATCTGATTCGGCGTCTTTACTCCTTTTGACAGGCTGTATTTTTCGTCAAGCTTTGCCAGCTCTTCGGGTGAATCTTTCGGATATGCAGGATTAAATGTCTGGACATACTGGATTATTGCAAATCTGTCTTCCGGCGTGATTGTGCTGAAACTTGCCATTCCCGTATTCGGGATTCCTTCCTGAAGCGTTACATACATATTCGAAATCTTCGGTCCGTTTTTCCACAGCTGCGGATTTACAAAGTTTCTCGGCGGCGGATTAAGCGCTGCGCCTGCAGCTCCGTTGCCCGTGCCGGTTTCTCCGTGACAGCTTGCGCAGGCTGTATTGTAAAGATCTTTTCCCTTTGCAATAAGCTCCGGATTCGGCGTGCTGAATTTAATCACATCTACGGGAGGCGAAATGCTTCCTTTCTTGACGGGAAGCAGCGCCCTCATGTTTGTGTCGGCGGCAAGCATTTCCGGCGAATAGAAAAGTTTGTTGTAATCAAGCGTCTTCACGTATTTTGCGCCGAGATATACAATGAATACAAGCAGAAGCATATACAGCACTCCGTAAAATTTTTCCACATCCCTGAAGAGACTGAATACATTAAACCTGCTTTTATTTTTATGATCTGAATTGTGCGACATTATTATTCGAAAAATTAGTTTTTAATTTAAATGAAAATTCAGTCCGCTTTCGAGCTTCGGATCTTTTACCGGCATCAGATTTACCTTTGATGCCCTGATTCTGAATACTGTTATTATCAGCCCCGCAGCAAACATCATAAATCCAAGCTCGCTCCATCCGAATACAAATCCGTCCTTGAAGTATGTTGGCATTATCAGCCAGTATAAATCATAGAAATGCGCGATTACAAACCAGATCGCCATTTTTGTAATAAGTCCGGGATTTACTTTGGAACTCCTCGGCAGAAGTATCAGAAACGGAATTATAAAATGAACAAATAAAAGCCCGATTGAAAAATATGCCCAGCTTCCTTTCATTCTCATGATTATCCAGAATGTTTCTTCCGGAATATCGGCATACCAGATAAGCATATACTGCGAGAATGCAATGTAAGCCCAGAAGACATTGAATGCAAACATAAACGCTCCGAAACTGTAATAATGATTTTTCGAAAGCTTCTTTTCAAGATAATCGTTTTCGTTGAGCTTCACCGCGCAGTATGCCGCCACGGCAAATGATACATACAGCGTTCCCGCAAAGTAATAAACGCCGAACATTGTCGAAAACCAGTGATACTCAAGACTCATCATCCAGTCAATTGCGGTTACCGTCATTGTAACTATGAATAATATCGCAAATATCGCTGACAACTTAATGCTCTGTTTTGTAAGCAACGGGTCTCCGGTCTGATCCTGTCTCTGCGAATTTCTTATGAACAGATAAAAGAAGAACAGCCAGATTGCGAATATTACGGCTACTCTTATTATGAAGAATTTCGTGTTAAGATAAGGCGCTTTTGACTGAAGTATCGGATCAGATGCAAGCGTCTCGGGATGAGTCCAGTGAAAGAGATCATGCATTCCGAATAAAAGCGGAATAACAAGTATTACTAGCACCGGTATCAGCGCGGAAAGAAATTCGGATACCCTTCTGAAAGGCGTGCTCCAGGTTGCTCCGACGAGATATTCCAGCGCAACAAGCGCAAGAGATCCTACTCCGACGCTGACAAGAAACATATACATCCAGAGATAATCAAAGAAAGCTCTGTGACTGTTTACCATAAAAGCAATCACGATAATTACAAGCCCTGTTCCGAGAAGCCCGAATCCTGCAGTTCCGATTTTTGCCGGTAATGGTTTTTTCTGATAATCCATTTTTGAAATAGCGTTAATTTACTTAATTAAAATCATTTTTTTTATTTGAAAATTTTTCTCTTTTTTATTTCCTGAAAATTCCATTCTGCAGAAATAAACTCCGCTTGAGAGATTACTTCCGTTGAATTTTACAGTATATTTTCCCGGTGAAAGATTCTCATTTACAAGTGTCGCAACTTCTTTTCCTAGTATATCATACACTTTCAAAGTAACAAATCCCGATTTCGAAATTCCAAATTCCACATTCGTAACAGGGTTGAATGGATTCGGGTAATTCTGCTCTATGGAAAAGTTTTTTATTAAATCAAATTTGTTATTAATACCTACTGGCTTAATATTAAATAATGAATCTGTTCTTACAATATAAGCTACTAATAAAACAAATTTCGAATATCCGCATAGCACAAATCCATTTTCTTTAGTTAATTCTACTGAATAAAAAGCATTTGAACTTCCACCCGGTCTGAAAAATTTTTCAATTATTACATTCCCAAAATTGTCTAAAGTTCTTACAAATGCTCTTTCAAAATTCTGTAAAGTTGAGTCAGTCATTCCACACATAACAAATCCTGAATTGCTGTTTTTTCTGATTGAAAAGCACCATTCATTGTAATTAGTTGAATATTTTTTTTGACCATTGAGTTATGCCATTTGAATCTGATTTGATTACATAGGATTTTTTGTTATTGTCATCAAGAGAATCACATATTCCTCCAATTATGAAACCGTTATCACTCGTAATATCGATAGAATACCCTTCTGAAGATAAATGTTTAGTATATGTTTTTGACCATAGTGTATCTCCTTCATTATTCAATCTTAAAAGATATAGATTCTCATGACCCGGTCTTACTGAGCTAACAATTATAAATCCGTTATTCTTTACAACTTCTATTTCCTCAGCATATTCCCCATAGTTATTACCTCCATATACTTTACTCCATATTTGATTCCCAAGAGAATCAGTTCTTGTTACTAAGATATCAGTTGTTGGTCCAAATGAAGTAGTATTGCTTAATATTATGAAACCATTATCATCTAATTGCTTAACACATCTAGCCTGGTCGAGGTCAAAACCACCAAAAGTTTTAAACCATAAAACATCCCCAAATGAATTTAATTTAATCAGATAGGCATCGCTACTTGGACCTCCAGAACCGCATAATATATATCCATTATCCGAAGTTTCTTCAATCCAAAATCCATTAAATGCATAATTAACATTTAAGTCAAAGAATTTAGTCCAAAGTGTATCTCCATAAATATCAAATTTTACAGCAAATATTTTAGTGTAAACTCCAAATCTATTTACTCCAACTGCAACATACCCTCCATCACTTGTTTGTTGGGTTTTAAAGAAATGACTATTGTTTGTATTCATCAGTTATTTTTGCCAAGTAAGTGGCTGAGCTTTTAAGAGTATAGTATTGCTGATTAGCACAATCAGAAATAAAAACATTCTCAAAAGCAGTTTCATTTCGTTTTATTTTTAATCTTTGTAATTAGTTTTGAAGAAATATAATCACATTGAAAATCAAAACTATTATATATTTTTATGATAATAATAATATGCCTTTTGGTGACACTCGTTATGACAGAACGCAGAACTCGCTAAACACTAACAGGGGCTTACAATATCTTTATGCAATTCTAAAGTATCCAAAATTATTTTATTAAGAACATTTTTTTTGTTTGGGAAAAGTTTCCGGCTTCCAGCTTATAAAAATAAACTCCTGAATTCATATCTGACATATCATAACTTACTTCATAAGAACCCGTTTGGAGTTTTTTGTCAATAAGAGTTGAAATATTTCTTCCCAGTATATCAAATATTTCAAGCTTTACGTGTGCGGTGTTTTTTATGTCAAATTTAATTATCGTCTCCGGATTGAAAGGATTGGGAAAGTTCTGATACAAAGAAAAATCTTCAGGGATTTCTACACTAAGCTGTTCAACACTAACTAATCCTCCTGTTTGAGTAAAAAGTATTTTACCATTTCCGACAACCCAGACAATCGAATCATTATATGCATATATGCTTCTAAAGAATCCCTTTCCGAACTGTGAAACATTTTGTTGTAACCAGCTATGTCCTCCGTTAGTCGTTTTAAATAATGTTCCTGTAGTACCCCCGCTATAACCGGTATTTTCATCGGAGAATTCGATGCAATAAGCTTCCTCAAATCCATAAGGTACTCGTCCAACACTATCCCAGGTTATGCCGAAATTTGTTGTCTTAAAAACTATTTCTCCACCTATATATCCTACGCTGTCATTCACAAAAGACACTTTATTGAAATTGTATTGGCTCCCTTGCTTAATTATTCTATCCTTTATCCAATTTATTCCTCCATTGGTTGTTCGAAAAACAGCCGCAACCTCAGCACTCATTATTCCATCCATTTCATTTTTAAAATAAATATCCATGGGCGATCCTTCAATTCTTCCTGAATCAATAAAAGAATTTCCCCCGTCTGTGGTTTTCATTATTGTAACCTGACCACACATCCATCCTGTATTTTCATTAATAAAATAAAGTCCGTCAAGTGTTGGCAATCCCTGACCTGGTCCCCCGCTGAAAATAGAAGACCAATTTTTTCCGCCATTAGTAGTTTTTAAAAAATTCCACCACCCTGCTGCATAAACTACGCTGTCATTTACAGGATGAATTTGCATTATTAAATATGTCGAAGGGTTAGGCTGGTATACCCAATTGTCACCTCCGTTAGTTGTTTTATAGATAAAGTTGTTTCCACAAGCCCAGCCTGTGTTCCTATTTATAAACTCAATATCTGTTATGAAGTGAGTAGAAGCTAACTGCCTTATCCACTGCGCTTCAACAAATTGAATTGAAGTTTGAATTATAATAAATATAAATATTATTTTTTTCATGCTACTGAT
>JAEUSI010000005.1 GCA_016788375.1 Ignavibacteria bacterium
ATTTATTACAATCCGTTTTCGGTAATCTTCTTTACATTTTCAGGATTGTTTTGTTTAGTTATTTTTATATTAAGTTTTTTTAATTATAAAGTTGATGTCCGGTTTGACAGGAAATCTTTGTCTTTATTTCTGCTGTTGCTGCTTATAATCTGGATTGTAAATATTTATTACGGTCATCACTGATTTTTAAGAAACTTACCCCTGGAATTTATCGGGTAATAAGAATTTACACGTAAATTAAATTTAATTGTACAAGAAGTTATGTTTGAATATTCCGGCTCAATACATATTCACTCGAAGTATTCCGACGGTTCGGGATCCGTTGAAGAAATTGCCAGATATGCTTCAGAATCTGATCTGGATTTTATTATACTTACTGACCACAATACTTTAAAAGCAAAAGACAAAGGTTATGAAAGATGGCACAGGAATGTAATGCTTATTGTCGGTTATGAAGTTAATGATATTAAGAATAAAAATCATTATCTGGTATTCGGAACAGACAAAGTGGTCGGTACATATGAAAAGCTTCCGGACGGGGATCTCGGGAACAGGCTATCAGCGGCTGAGTATGTTAAGGAAGTCAAAGCAAAGGGAGGGATAGGTTTTCTTGCCCATCCTCATGAAAAGCGGAATAAGCTTCCTCAGCTTCGTTCATATCCCTGGACCGCTTGGGAGTCTGAAGATTTTACCGGAATAGAAATCTGGAATCATATGAGTGAATGGGCGGAAGGTGTCAATGAATCAAATAAGTTTCAGAGATTTCTTCATCCGCTTAAGTCAATTACCGCTCCTCCGGAAGAAACTCTTAGAAAATGGGACGAGCTTAATAAGAAAAGAAAAGTTGTCGGGATCGGAGGAATTGATGCTCACGCTCACAAACATAATGTGATGGGATTTGAATTCGAGATTTTCGGATATAAAATTCTGTTTAAATCAATTAGAACTCACGTGCTTCTTGAAAAGGAAATTAAAAAAGGAAATGACAAAAATTTCGAAAGAGACAGGGATCAGATTATTGAAGCTCTGGGGAAGGGTAAATGTTTTATTGTAAACAATTATTACGGAAGCGGGAAAGGTTTCAGATTCTTTGCAGAATATGAAGGCAAAAGTTATACATTCGGTGACGAGATATTTTTTAACAAACCGGAAGGGAAAAAGATATTACTGAGGACAATGCTGCCGTCGCGTGCACTTATCAGACTTATACATAACGGCAAATGCATTGATGAATCAGAAGGACTTGACTGTATCTGGGATACAGACAGGACGGGTTCTTACAGAATTGAAGCCTGGAAAGACAATAAAGGCTGGATTTTTTCAAATCATATCATTGTAAAATAATTCTCTGCGCTTATCTGCTCAATAAGCCAGTTCTAATCATTATCAGCTTCAAATCAGTTCATTTATGTATATTTAACTTTAAATTTTTCATTTATTATAATAAATTGATTTCAATCTTAATTACCATTTAATGTTAAAAAATTTTGCAGAAGATTTAAAATACATAAGAGAAGAGAATAATATTTCGTTAAGGGATGTATCAAATAAAACAAGGCTGAATATTTCCATTTTAGAAAATCTTGAAAACGGTGATTATAATTTTCAGCCCCAGGCTTATATAAGGGCTTTTCTTAAACAGTATATAACCGCGATAGGATTAGATCCGGAAGAGGTTTTATTTGATTATGATCTTGCAAGGAGCGGCAAGTATAAATCCAAAAGACAGAATCAGGCATCCGCTTCGGAGATAAATACTGCTGAAAACATTACAGAAGAAAAAAGAACTGTTTCCGAAAAAATACAGGAACTCACAAAATCCCCGGATATTGCATCCGGTTCAAAAATTAAAGAAGAGAGTTCTGAATCTGCAGTATCCGGAACACAGGAGAAAACGGAAGTTAATGAAACTGCCGGGTATGAATATAAACCAAGGAACAGATTTACAATTAATACAAATACTTCAAAACCATCATCGGTTAATCCGGAAATTAAAAAAACTCCTGATTCATTATCATTTTTAAATTCACCTGTTTTAAGGAACATTGTGCTGATATTTTTTGCAGTACTGATTATCGCCGGACTGTATTCATTAATCAACATGATTTTTTTTGAAGGGAGCAGGGATAAACCGGAAATTATCAGACAGAATTTTAATGATGTTGTTAATGAACAGGAGAGAAAAATTCTGGGAAAAAGATCCCCTGAAGAAATTCAGGATTCTATAAGAAAAGCTGAAGAAATGCTGAACGCTGACGGTGATTCGGTGATTTTGTCAATTACTTCTGTTCTTCCGGGTACGGTTTATATTGTCACCGATTCTGTAAACTACGGCAAACCCGATAAAATTGAATTTGAAAAAAATATGACCGGTGAATTCAAAGCAAAAAAGTTTTTTCATATTTCAACGGCAAATACGTCTTCATTTAAAGCAAAGATAAACAACAAGACGCTTAACTTTGATTCCAAATCAGTAAGCAAAGTAAAGATAAACAAAGACGGAATTGTTAAAAATTAAGTGTGACCCTTTCGGAGTTTTGTTTTCTGTTAATTGGGAATTCTGTGTGAGTATCTTATCTTATTAACCTCTTTAAAATATTTTTAAAATTTTTATTTGAAATTGAGTATACCTGCAGACATTATCAGAAAAGTAAATTTGTTAAGGGAAAAAATCAGTGATGCTGATTACAGATATTATGTGCTTGCTGATCCGGATATAGATGATTTCAAATATGACATGATGCTGAAGGAACTTTCCGAACTGGAAAGGAAATTTCCTGCTGTCATTACAACGGATTCACCTACACAGAGAGTTTCAGGAGAGCCTACAAAAATTTTTAAAACCGTGCAGCATAAGATTCCGATGCTTTCCCTGACGAATTCATATAACTTCAGCGAACTGACTGACTTTGATAACAGAATAAAAAATATTCTCGGGAACAATAAATACGAATTTGTGTGTGAACTTAAATTTGACGGTCTTGCCGTTTCACTGATTTACGAAAACGGAAAACTGACAACTGCCGCCACACGCGGTGACGGATATCAGGGTGATGATGTAACTCAGAATATAAAAACAATCCGGTCTGTCCCGCTTTCAGCCGGAAATAATAAAATCAAAAATTTTGAAGTTAGGGGTGAAGTCTTTTTTAATAAATCAGATTTCATTAAAATTAACGAAGAGCAGGAACTTAAAGGCGAAAAACTCTTTGCCAATGCAAGGAATACGGCAGCCGGGACTCTTAAGCTTAAAGATTCTGCAATTGTTGCTTCAAGGGCTCTTAAATTTTTTTCATACTTTCTGTACACGGCTGAAACTTCAATCCGAACTCATACGGACAGTATTCAGCTTCTTGAAAAATTAAAATTTCCGGTAAACAAATATTATGAAAAATCAGGAAGCATAGAAAAGGTAAGAGAATTCTGCGACCGGATTGAAACTGTCAGAGATTCTCTTCCTTATGATATTGACGGAGTTGTGGTTAAAGTAAATTCAGTTGAACAGCAGCAGATACTCGGAAGCGTTTCCCGGTCACCGCGATGGGCAATTGCATATAAATTCAAGGCAAAGGAAGCTGAGACAAAAATATTAAGCATTGAGTGTCAGGTCGGAAGAACAGGAACTGTAACACCTGTTGCTAACCTTCAGCCTGTTTTTCTTGCCGGTTCAACAATTTCCAGGGCTACATTACACAACTTTGATGAAATTAAAAGGAAAGACATAAGAGAAGGAGATTATGTAAAAATTGAAAAAGGCGGCGATGTAATTCCTAAAGTTTTATCTGTTATAAAAGAAAGGCGGGAAAAAATTTCCAAACCGTTTACCGTTCCCCGGAAGTGCCCGGTATGCAGTACAAAACTGGAGAAGCCTGAAGATGAAGTTTATTATTATTGTCCTAATTATAATTGTCCGTCACAGATAAAAGGAAGAATAGAGCATTTTGTTTCAAGAAATGCGATGAACATCGAAGGGCTTGGTGAAAGCATAATTGACATTTTTATTAAAAACGGTTTCATAAAGAATTATTCGGATATTTACGGACTTCACGGAAAAAAAGAAGAAATTCTAAAGCTTGAAAGGTTCGGATTAAAAAGCGTTGAAAATATTTTATCTGCAATAGAAGAATCCAAAAACAAACCGTTTGATAAAGTTTTGTTTGCACTCGGAATACGTCACATCGGAGAACGCACTGCTAAAATACTTTCCGAATATTTCAGATCGATTGACAATCTGATAAAGGCAACTGAATCTGAGATTGTGTCAGTTTATGAAATAGGACCCAAAATTGCCGGAAGCGTAGCAGGTTTTTTTAAAAATGAAAAGAATCTCAGGCTGATAGATAACCTGAGAAAAGCAGGACTGAAATTTGAATCGGAATTAAAAAATAAAAAAGAAAATAAAAATTTCAGAAATAAAATCTTTGTACTGACGGGAACGCTGGAAAAATATAAAAGGGAAGAAGCACAGAAAATCATTGAAGATTACGGAGGACGGACATCTTCCTCTGTCAGCAAAAAAACAGATTTTGTAAGAGCAGGCAAGGAAGCCGGTCGCAAGCTAGATCAAGCCGCTGAACTTGGCGTAAAAGTGATCAGCGAAACCGAGTTTGAAAAAATGATTGATGATGCGTAAGAATAGTATTTTAAATCAGAACACTGAATTCAATGGCATTTAATCTTAAAACAGATCAAGCGCTTTCAAAAGAGGAAAAATATAAACTTCTTATTTCTCAGATAAATAGTCTGACCGAAGATGAAAGTAATTTTACTGCAAACATTTCCAACATTACTTCAGCAGTCAAAAATTCATTTGAAAATTTTCTATGGACAGGTTTTTATTTTACAGATCCTGAAAATGAGAACGAGCTTGTTCTTGGACCGTTTCAGGGCAAAGTAGCATGCACCCGCATACATTTCGGCAAAGGAGTTTGCGGAACCGCTGCTCAGAAAAAAGAAACTCTGACGGTAGGAAATGTTGATGAATTCCCCGGACACATTGTTTGCGATCCGGATTCAAAATCGGAAATCGTTATTCCTGTCATAAAAGACGGAAAGACTGTTGCAGTTCTGGATATAGACAGTGACATGCCTGATAATTTTGATGATACTGACAAATATTATCTGGAAAAACTGACTGAAAGCATTTTACATCTTTTTTGAAATGAAGAAAAAAGAATTGATAAAAATTATTTCCGGAAAGACAGGTATCAGGAAGAAAGTTTGTAAAGCTGTCTTTGACAATGTCTTTGAAAGAATACTGATTTTGCTTTGCGAAAAAAGATATGTTCGTATTGAAAATTTCGGAGAGTTTAAGGTAAAAAGAAAAAGAACTGAAGTAAAATTAAACCGGGAGAACATAAAAACCGTAATTCCGCCGGAAGATATAATTGTTTTTAAATATACAATGAATTCCGAAGTAAGCGGCAAATATGATATTATTGATAAGAATCTCAACTGGTTTATAAATGATATTTCTGAAACTGAACATATCAGCATTGATTCAGCCGGAAAAATTTATTGCGTGATATTTGAATCCATGAATGAATGTTTTGATAGAAAGAAGAACATAGAGATTTCCTCGTTCGGTAGATTCATAGTAAGAAAAAAATCTGAGTCCGGAACCGGCAGAGAGGAAAAAGTTCTATTCATTCCTTCCGGGAAAGTTTCCGGTAAAATAAATTATAATTTCAGTAATCTTAATGCTTCCGCATACCCGGTTTCCGGTGAGAACATTATTCTTCGGAACAATGAATTTGAATTCATGATCAGCGAAGAATTTAAAAAAACATACTTGGAAAATTCAGAGAGTGGTAATGAGATTATTAAAGAAGAAACCGAAACCGCTGAAAGCAGTGATTCAGGATTCAGGAAAAAACTTATTTCAGCCGAGCTGATCAGACTTCACAAAGAAATTACAGAACGGGAAGTAAAACATAGAAGTGATAATTCAGGTTTGTGAGATTAATTTATTTTTGTTTTTAAGGAAAAATGAAATCAGGAATGAGATTAATCCTGTAAGCAAACAGATACTTGCGAATAAATCCCCGTTTAATGTATAAAAAGTATTCTCTCCCCTGACTCCGATTTCCCTGACGAGATATGTGTCTGTATCTATTTCTGTTTTGTCGTACATATTTCCGTACGGATCAATAAAGCATGAAATACCTGTATTTGCACATCTTGCAATCCATGTTCTGTTTTCAATTGAACGGAAGACAGCGAACTGGTTATGCTGGTAAGTTCCGAAAAGTTTTCCCCACCAGCCGTCATTAGTAATTATTACAGAAAAGTCAGTTCCTTTTTTTACAAACTCCGAAAAGAATCCCGGATAAACTGATTCATAGCAAATTGCCGTATTGAAACGATAAACTTTTTCTTTTCCTTTAAGAATAAACACCGCAGTATCTTTGCCAATCTGCCAGCTGCCGAGACCGACACCCCATTCGATCAGGCTTTTTGTAAAAGGCAGATATTCCTGATAAGGAAATCTTTCGCTTCCGGCTACAAGCTTTACTTTGTAATGTTTCTGGTATCCGGATTTGTCTTTTCCCGGTTCAAACAGAAATGCCGAATTATATGTATCATATTTAAGACCTGACTTTTTCATTACCTTTGCATCCGGAGGAGCAGATGACTGATTATCATAAATCTGAAGATCGGGAGTTCCGATAAGCAATGGCAGGTTAAGACTGTCACATACATTTTTTATAATTTCATATTTATCGTCAAAAAAAGATTCTCTGAAATAATAAGGAAATGCAGTTTCAGGAAGAATTACAATATCAACATCCTGATTTGCGGAATGAATTTTTCGGATATCACCGGCATAAGAATCAATTAGTTCCGACTGCCTGCCTCCCCATTTTCTCCATGGATTTATATCAGGTTGCAATATTCCGATTTTTACTCTTCCTTCCTTTGTGTAACCGGTAAACTTTAATTCTGAACCCGAATATCTATTGTAAATATCCGGAAGAAAATAAATTAACAGCATAAGAATAAAACATACTGTTAATTTTACCCTGGAATTTTTTAATCCGTCTTTTTTATAATTACTGTATATATAAAACAAACAAACACTGACAGTACAAATCCAGAAAGAAACTCCGAATACGCCTGTATATTCTGCGAACTGGATTTTTGCGAGATTGTATGTCTGTGTATTTCCTGAAAGAAGCCAGGGAAAGCTTATCTGACCCAGAGATGAAGTGTATTCAAAAGCAGTCCACACAAACGGGAAAAAAATCAGACTGAAAATAATACTGTACTCAGAAAGATTTTTTTTGATGAAATAAAAAATAACGGAAGGTACAACAAAAAACAAAGGATAGATTAACATTATTACAATTCCGCCCAGTATTAAGAACGGATCTGCGCCTTCCCTTATTCCGCTCAGAGCTATCCATGAGACAGCAGTCATGCATGCAGTAAAAAATACAAAATAAGTTCTTGACAGCAGCTGCCGGATATTTAAACTTGTGAAAATCAGGCTGAGCAGTATACCGAATGAAAAATAAACGAAGAAAAATAAATTAACCGGCGGGAAGGATAACCCGTAAAGCAAGCCTGCTGTTATCACAGATAATATATTTCGATTGCCGGAAGTTTTAGTAAGCACGTAAAACTAAAATAATTAACAGTCTGAAATTAATCATTTAAATTATTTTCAGTTTGGAATTAACTTTTTTCCAGATGTATATTAACAGCGCTGCAAAAAGTATTCCCGTTATTGCTCCGCCTATTATATCCGAAGGATAATGAACACCGCAGAAGATTCTTGAAATGCTGACAATAAAAGCACCTGAAAACAAAAAGTTTTTCATGTCTTTATAAAAATAAGAAAACATTGCAGCTGCGGCAAAATTATTAACCGCATGTATTGAAGGAAAAGAAAATGATTCGGTACATCCGACCAGCAAATGAACATCAGCAACTGTGTGACAGGGTCTTATTCTCTGAAAAATTGCTTTTAAAACATTTTCTGAAAACTGATCACAAATAAATATCAGAATCAGAACCATTACTGCTGATATTTTTCCTTTTCTTCCTCCTTTAAAAAACAGAAAAATCCAGATAAGTACATAGAAAATAAACCAGTTATTTCTCTCTGTAATAAACGGCATTAACCTGTCTGTAAGCGGATTTGCAAGCCCGGTATTAATAAATCTGAATATGCTCTCATCTGCTTTTTGTAAAAATTCCAAACTTTTTATACGGATTTTATTTGTATATCAATGCTGTTGAATAAGCAACGCATCCTTCTTTTCTGCCCACAAAACCTATTCCTTCGGAAGTTGTTGCTTTTATCATTACTGAATCTGTTTCAAGAATTGCGGAAATATTTTCGCGCATAATGCCTGAGTATTTATGGATTTTAGGTTCTTCCAAAATTACAACACTGTCTATGTTACCTACTTTCCAGCCTGCTTCTTTAAGTAATCCGTAAGATCTTTCGAGAAGGATTAAACTGGATATGTTTTTAAATTCCTGACTCGTATCCGGAAACTGATTTCCTATATCATTAAATCCCGCAGCTCCGAGAATTGAATCACAAACAGCATGAAGCAGAACATCTGCATCGGAATGACCTTCCAGTCCTATTGAATCCGGTATTTCAACTCCACCGAGGATAAGCTTTCTCTTATCGGAAAATTTATGAACATCATATCCGAATCCTATTCTGAAATTTATATTGTTCATTTGAATATTAACTTATTACATTTAGATAATTAATACAATCCACTATAATTTTTTTTACTCCCGCTTATACTGATTCCCTTAACTAAAATTAAAATACCGGGTTTGTTTTTATGATTAGGAATTAAATTGACGGCAGAAGAAAATAATTTATAATTACTGAATTGTAATTAATTCCGGAAATTCCGAATTTGCTCTCGCTGTTCTGCCCGGGTGGCGGAACTGGTAGACGCGCAGGACTTAAAATCCTGTTGCCTGTAAAGGCAGTATCGGTTCGATTCCGATCCCGGGCACAAAAAAGTTAATTTTAATATAGAAAGCCTGTTTCTTTTTTCAGAAACAGGCTTTCTGTAAGAAATGAAAATTTTATTGCTAAAACTGTTTAGCTTGGATTTATTCTGTATTAAGTTTTGTAAAAAAGTAAATATAAATAAAGTTTGTTAATTTCGTTTCACCGGCTTGTATTCTTTATTTATATCCACGTCATTTACAAAATTACTGTTCCAGCTTCTGAAAAACACACCCTGAAGATCCTTGTTTATTTCAGGATTATCAATAATCAGTGTTACATTCCTGCAATTATTGAAGTAACTCCATTCCCAGTTAGCCGAACTTATCCAGGAAATATTATCGTCAGAAATAAAATACTTGCAGTGCTCAACTCTTGAATAAGGTATAAACCCGCTGCTGTATTCGGGTACAGAACTGAATTTTATTTTAATATTTTCAACCTGAGAAAGAGATTTAATAAACTCAGTCGCTCCTTCACGGATGGACCAGTCACTGAAAATTATCCTGATATCAACTTTTCTTGAAGCAGCATCACGCAGAGCGAGGTCAATCCTGTCATAATAATTTTTTTCATTGTTTGCCTTTGGAGAATAAGAATACATCTGTATGTATAGTTTTTCCTTAGTGTTCCCGATAATTTTTATAAGCTCATCTTCTTCACTGCTTAATCCCTGCATATTCAGTTTTGCAGGACTGAATGCCGGATAACAGATAACTTTTCCGTATCTGACTGAATTTACTTCAGCCGGATTTTCTTCATTCACATAATAATTTGCAACTGTATTTGCGAGTCCGTAAAAATTATTGTCGCAAAGCTTCCAGTCCGTTTCAAACAGTTCCGTAAATGTTCTGGCAAGTTCTCTGCTTTTAATTTTGATTCCGATTTCATGAATGTGTTTCAGTGCGCGCCAGTCCATATTCTGACTTCCGGTAAATACATTCAAATTGTCGGTAATAAAATATTTAGCATGCATTACACCCCCTGCAAGATTTCCCAAGGGGATTTTCTTTATCTCTATATTTGAAATACCTGAAAGTTCATCAACTGTTTTGTCGTTCTTTGAATAAAAGGACGAGTCCACAATAATTCTGATAATTACACTTCTTCCGGCAGCTGCCTTCAGAGCAGCTAAAATAGTGTCCAGTGGCTCACCCTGCTGACCGGCAAAATAGAAAGTTTCAATGTCAATTGATTGCTTTGCTTCATTAATCATTTTAAGCCATACATCTGAAGTCCTCGGCAGTCCTGAAGATTCGAGAGAAGTCTCCGACGGAACACTCTCTGCAAGTTCAACTACATCATCAGACTGCGGAAAAACTTTTTCAGATGAAAGAACAAACAATATTAAACATATAAAACATAGTATAATTTCCTGCAGATTTCTTTTATTATTCATGCTGTTATTTTTATCCGAATTTTTTCATTAACATTTCAATTTGAGTGCTCTTTGCAGAATCATTTTCTTTTCGGAATACTTCATCAAGATTTCTCATAACTCTTAAGATTATTTCCTTTTCTCCCGCATTCTTAAGATACTGAATATTTTCAAATTCCCCGGCTTTGAGCCCTGCTTTCCCGGCAAACTCTGCTGCTTCTTTCATAGAAATTATCACTCCTCCGTTGTACGGGTCGATAAAAAATTCTTCTGTGCTGTCAGAATATTTCAATATAAAGTGACCCGGAAGATTTATCCCGTAAACTGGTAAATTCAATCTTCTTGCAATCAGCATATATAAAACAGAAAGTGAGATCTGAATTCCTGTTTTCCTCTCAATAACTCTGTTTAAATAACTGTTATCTGCATCATAGTAATTTTCAGTATTTCCTTTGAATCCCTGTTCCTCGAAAAAATATTTATTTATTATACTGAGTTTATCTCTGCCTGATAAACCGGGATTTGCATTAAGACCGGATGCAATAGCGGCATTTAATTCGGAAGCCATTTCATCCAGCTTTTTTGAATATTCGTTTCTGTCTATCGCAGGATAACCTGTGGAAGCAATCAATAACATTGCATCTTCAAGAAAATTTCTGCTTTCGCTGTTGATAATACGCACTAATTCTTTTTCGGTATAATCATAATTTACAGCTGATAAAATTTCATTTGCTCTTTTTTTTATAAGAAAATTTTCATCATTCAG
Source organism: Ignavibacteria bacterium (assembly GCA_016788375.1). Lineage (GTDB taxonomy): Bacteria > Bacteroidota > Ignavibacteria > Tepidaquicellales > Tepidaquicellaceae > JAEUSI01. The sequence continues at coordinate 11,131 of JAEUSI010000005.1, forward strand.
AAATTTTCTGAGGAAATCTGCGGTGTTTTTTCCGTGAGAGATAAATCTTTCTCTTACATTGGAGTATATGTTTTCGTCTTCATCATCAAGAAGCTTTGCAAGAAAATCCAGCTCTTTGGTTTCATGAATTGTACTCTCTTCAGTTGTCATTTTTAGTATTTAATCTCCTTTATTTTTACTTTTTTAAGCAATAACATTCCTAATATAAAAAAAACTCCTACAGACAATACAGCAAGTTTCTGTGAACCTGAAATCCAGGATACAAGACCGAATGTTAAAGGTCCAAGTATTGTAGAGGTTTTTTCGAATAATCCGTAGAATCCGAAAAATTCAGTTTTGAATTCAGGCGGAGTCAGCATTGTCATAAGAGTTCTTGACAAACTCTGAGAGGAACCTAGAAAGGTTCCGGCAAATCCGCCGATTATATAAAAAGATGTTTTATCATTCGTAAAAAAAACAGCAAGCGTAATTAAAGTCCAGATTATCAGATTGATATAGACAGACCTGATGATTCCGATCCTGCTGCCGAGATATCCGAAAAGCAGCGAACCGAGCATTGCGGTAAACTGAACTATTAAAAAAAACACGGCAAGCTCGGATGTTTCAAATCCAAGTGTAGTGCTTGCATAAATTCCTGCAAAAAATATTATCGTGTTAACTGCGTCAATATAAAGGAAATAAGAAATTAAAAAATTTTTCAGATTCACGAACTGATTAATATTTCTGAGAGTATTTCTTACTTTGTCAAAACCGTATTTTACATAACCCGTGTTTAATTCCTTCCTTACGTTTTTTTTCTCGTTCAGAAACAAAAACAGAGGCATTGAAAATATTAAGAAAAAGATCGCGCAAACTACAAAAAGCAGGTTGGGATTATCTTTAAGAGGAAAGACCAGAGCTACTGAAATCAATGAACCTATATAGCCGACAGCATAACCTATTCCGGATACTTTGTTATAAAATTTTTCTTCGGTAATTTCGGAAATAAACGCGTCATAAAAAGTCAGCCCTGTCTGAAACCCGATGTTAGAAATAATAAAAAGTATGAGAGCAAAAAGTATGGTTCCCTTCCCTGTGAAATACATCAATGAAGTCGGTATTATGCACAGAATTGTAAAAAAGAGAAGGAATTTTTTTTTATTTGAAGAATGATCCGCAATTGCCCCGCAGACAGGATTCAGGACAGATGCAATCAGCATTGAAATATTTATTCCGATTGACCAGTATAAATCACCTGATGACTGACCTTCGGCAATAATCTGTTTAAAATAAACGGCAAATACGAATGCGACTATTATTACAGCATAAGAAGAATTCCCGAAATCGAAGAGTGACCAGACAAATACCTGAGATTTATTCTTCATCTATAAGCAGAATTAAGAGAATAATATTTTACTGCTTCAGCTTTAATTTTGATTCCGTTTTTTTCTTTTTGAGATTCAGCAGTCCCCTTCCGGTTTTATTGAGCTTGTTTTCCTTTTTAAGGTCTTCGTGAACGGCATCAAGAATACCGTTTACAAATTTACCGCTGTTTCGCGTGCAGAAATCCTTTGCAATATCTATGGCTTCGTTAATTGAAACTTTGGGAGGTATGTCGGGAAAATAAAGTAATTCTGCAATTCCCATTTTAAGAATCAGCTTGTCAAGCACTGAAATTCTTTCTAGCTCCCAGTTAACCACTTTTCCGAGGATATATTCATCCAGCAGTTTCTCGTGTTTTAGCACCAAATCAATCAGCAAATTTGCAAAATCTATATTCTCCTGTTCTTTTATATCTGTAATGAGATCCTTTTTTACTTTTTCAATGGGATCCTTGGACATTTTCTGAGCATATAGAACCTGCATTACTTTAATTCTTATATCTCTTCGTTTTAATTGCGACATTCAGTTCTGATTTAATATATCAAAGCTAATCAATAAAAATCAAATTTAATATTCTAATATAATTTTTTATTTTTTCCCCGGTTTCTAGTAATTCTTCAGCATTTCGGATGTCCATTCAGGCTGAATGATCTTATCATCCGGAAGAAATTCCCTGAGTACCGGTTTAATGTCAATTACGGGAGTACCGTTTACAGCGTCAAGTCCGGAAACGACCAGTTTATTTTTAACGGAGCTTATCAATTTCACTATTGTTGCACCTATAAGGTTTGGTCTGGCTTTCCGTCTCTGGGCAAAAATTCCCACGGAAGGAAATTTTTTGTTGTTTCTCGGATGAGTAGCTGAAATACTGATTTCAGACGGATCTGCAAGATGAAAATAAAAAATAATTTCAAGATGAGAATACCCGTCAATACCTTTCAGGCTGCTTTCTGATATTTTATCGCTGATTATGATTTCCGAGATAACATCCCCCCAGTAATCATCTTCAATATTAATCCTGTTGTTTTTTACAAACCCTATTGGTTCAATAGTATACAAAGCATTTATTCTTTTTTACTGCTGTAAATTCAGTTATCCGAAATTTTTCTCAGTTCATTAATCTGTTTCGTAATTTCAAATATCTCCGACATCAGTTCGGGATTCTTCTTCATTTCGGATCTTTTTTCTTCAAGCTGATAAACTCTGAACCTTTTAATAAGATCTTTGGCAGATTTCAGATTATATTCCTGATGAAGTGAACCTGTTATTATACTGTCTTTTCCGTGATTTTTTGGAAGGCTTGCTTCGTGTCTTACAATTGCAGCTTTAGTCACAAATATTCTTTCTTCTTCATCCTCAAGTTCATTCAGCGCTCTTGTCAGTTCTATTTTTCCGTGATTGATATATTCATCAAGAAAGAATTCCGTTAATTTCAGAATCATTTTGTTCTTAATAAAGCAGATTTCAAGATTGTTTTCCAGATAGGAAATTGCTTCTTCTTTTCCGTTAATAAAAAGTTCAATGAGTTCCTTTTCAATCGGCAGTATGTTTTTATAATTGTCGCTTTCTTTACCTGTGCTGGTTTTTCTTTCGGGTAAAACAACCGAAGACTTCGGAAAAGCTCTGGATTTATTTTCCTTAATGACCTTTTCAAGTTCATCCCGAAGATCTGATTCATAAAGCGAATACATTCTTGCAATTTCCTTTATATAAAATGCTCTTTTTATACTGTCAGGAATTTTTCCGATCAGCCCTATTATTTCCTTTACGAATTCAGTTTTATCGTTTACAGTTTCCAGTTTGCCTTCCTTTGAATAAAGCTCAGATATAAAATTGATAACACTTTTTTTATTGTGAAGATATTTTTCAAATTCGGATTTACCGTATTTATTGATAAAACTGTCAGGATCTTCACCTTCCGGCAGGCTTATTACAAACAGGTCAAGTCCTGCTTCAAGTATAATTTCTATGCCTCTTTTTGCAGCTTTAATTCCCGCAAAATCCGAGTCAAAAAGTATATAAATGTTTTTTGTGTATCTGGAAATAAGCTTCACCTGTTCTTCCGTGAGTGCGGTTCCGCTGGATGCAACAGTATTCTCTATGCCGAATTTTGCAAGTGAAACTATATCCATATAACCTTCAACAAGAATTACATAATCAAAATACCTTATTTTATCTTTTGCAAAATTCAGTCCGTAAAGAATTTTACTTTTACTGTAAACCTTTGACTCCGGAGAATTTATGTATTTACCCAAAGGATCATCTTCAAAAAGTTTTCTGCCTCCGAATCCTGCGACTTTTCCGCTTTCATTGATAATGGGAAAAATCAGCCGTCTCCTGAATCTGTCATAAAATTTGTTTTTATCTTTATCATTTCTGATTATCAGGCCAGCTTTTTCAATATCTTCTTTTTTAAAAACATCATCTTCCGAAAAATAATTAAGCAGTCCGTCCCAGCTGCTTCCGGCATATCCGATACCGAATTTCTTAATCAGTTCAGAATCAATTTTTCTGTTTTCAAGATATTTATAAACAAAATCCCTTTCACTTCCAGAGATTTTCCCGAGATTTTCATTGAAGTATTTTGCAGCAATTTTATTTATTTCAAGTATTTTGGAAATTTCATTAGAAAGATCCGGATCATTATAATTTTTTCTGAAATCTATGCCCGCTTTTGCTGCAAGTTTTTCTGCAGCTTCTATGAATGTGATTTTTTCATAATTCTGAACGAAAGTATAAACATTCCCGCTTGATTTGCATGAAAAGCAATGATATACCTGCTTTTCCTGTGAAATGTGAAGAGAAGGATTCTTGTCGGGGTGAAAAGGACATAATGCAAGAAAAGACTTTCCTCTCTTTTTAACTTCAATATAATCGCTGATAACACTGACTATATCATTTGCAATTGCAATTTCATCAAATTTCTCTTTTTGTATCTGCATAATGTAAAATAAATATTTAAAATTTAATTTTCGTTTGAAATTTTTCATATCAGTTTTTCATTTTTAAGTTAACTCTTTTCAAAATCATATGCAGAATTTAATTTTAATGTCATTTACACGCATTTTAATATTTATTAATTTAATAAAACTTTTAAACAGCAGATGAACAAAGAAAAAATTATCGCGGTTTTATCAAAAACAGATGATCCTGTACTAAACACTGATTTTGTAACACTTGATTTTGTAAGAAACATATCCCTGAACGGAAATAATCTCAGTTTAAAGCTCGGTGTATCGGATAATGCTGATGAATCAGTAAGTAAAATTTCGGATAAACTTAAATCTGAATTAAAGAAATCTATACCCGAAATTGAAAGCGTAAACATTGATTTTGTAACCGGGTTCACTTCACACAAAGACCCTAAAAAAATGTCGATCATGCCAGGCATAAAGAACACAATAGCCGTAGCATCCGGAAAGGGCGGGGTTGGAAAATCCACAATTGCGGTCAATCTGGCAGTTGCGCTTTCAAAGCTCGGCGCAAAAGTAGGACTGATTGACGCAGATATCTACGGACCTTCTATTCCGTTAATGTTTGGAATTAACAAAAAGCCCGGTGTGATGAAGATTGGTGAAAAAAACATGCTTGTTCCTCTTGAGAAATTCGGTGTGAAAATTATGTCAATCGGTTTTTTAATTGAAAATGATTCCGCCGTAGTCTGGCGGGGACCAATGGCATCAAGTGCATTAAAACAGTTTATAGGAGATGTAGTTTGGGATGAACTGGATTTCCTTTTGTTTGACATGCCTCCCGGTACGGGAGATATTCAGCTTACTTTAAGCCAGACAATTCCGTTAACAGGAGCAATAATAGTCACAACTCCGCAGGAAATTTCACTTTCAGATGCAAAAAAAGGATATATTATGTTCGAAAGAGTAAATGTACCGACAATAGGAATAATTGAAAACATGAGTTATTTCAATAATCCGGACGGCAGCAGGGAGTATATATTCGGAAAAGAAGGCGGTAAAAAAATGAGCGAAGAATATAATGTGAAACTTTTAGGTGAGATACCCATAAACACGAAAATAAGAATAGGCGGGGATAAAGGTATTCCGGTTGCAGCTGAGGATGAAAAATCAGAAACAGCGGGAATATTTTATTCTATTGCCGCCGAAACAGTAAAGGAAATTAATAAAATGAATATTGCTTCCTCAAAAAAGCAGAACCTTGAAATAGAAATATAATCCGGCAATTATTGTTTAATTCAGAATTAAATTTACGGACATGAAAAAATTATCGGCTGTGTTAGTTTTAACTGTATTTTTATCCGGTTGCGGACCTTCAGGAGGATCAGATTCTCCGGCAAATTCTGTAAAAGATTTTGTAGCTGCTTTAAAAGAACAGAATCCGGGAAAAGCATGGAATTTTCTCTCAAAGGGTTCACAGAAAATGTATAACGACATTGCAAAAAACAGAAATCAGAGCGGGAAGGAATATTTTGAAAAAAGTGTATCTAATGTCAGCTCTCTCGGTATGATGGGAATGGATTTTGAAGTTGTGGAAGAAAATAAAGAAGGCGACAAAGCAACTATTGTCATTAAGTCAAAGGATCAGAGCACATCAGAACTTTATTCGGTTAAGGAAGACGGAGTTTGGAAATTGGATTATGCAAGAACTATAGAAGAAAGCATGAAAAAAGTAGAATAATTAAAGTGAATTAAAATTTTCGATTTAAAGTATGACAGAATTAACACTGGAAAATATTGAAAGAGTTTTAAGCAGGGTCAGACCCTATTTACAGACTGATGAAGGAGATGTTGAAGTAATCAGTATCAGGGAAGGGGGTATTGTAAATGTAAGATTGCTTGGAAACTGCAGGAACTGCCCATTAAGTCTTGTTACGCTGAGAGCCGGGATCGAAAGAGCTCTAATGCAGGAGATTCCTTCAGTTACAAGAATAGAATCAGTAAATTAATAATCATTCAGCATACAGTTTTTCATAGATTTTCTAGTTTCCCGAGATCTTTGAATAAAGAATTTCCTGCATCAAATCCTTTTACAAAAATTTTTCCAGACTTGTCATTTTGAAGAACTTCAAAATAAATATCAAGTATATCCCTGTATTTTACTTCAAATCCTTTTTTAAAAATTTCAGCTGAAATAATATGAATACCGTTAAAAGCGAAAAGATTATCTTTATCTGAACTGTCATTTTCTCTTCCGGCAAGTTTCATATCAGAATCAAATTCAAGATACCTTTTGGATATTCTTTTCTGAACCACGAGTGTAGCAAAAGGAGCATTTGAAATATGGAAGGAAATAACCTGTTTTAAGTCTATATCAGTATCAATATCTGCATTAATTACCGTAAAAAATTTCTCGTCTTTAAAATATTTTCCGGCATTTAGTATACCTCCGCCGGTTCCGAGAATTTCATTTTCAGTGATTACACTGATTTTCACCCCGAAATCATTACTGTCAAAATAGGAAGAAATCATTCCTGATCGGTGGTGTGCATTTACAATTATTTCATCCGCACCTGCGTTAATTAGTCTTTCTATCTGATATTTAATCATAGGAATGCCTTTGTAGCTGACAAGTGCTTTGGGTAAATTTTCAGTCAGATGCCTGAGTCTTGTGCCGAATCCTGCGGAAAGTATCATTGCTTTCATTGCATAAAATATCCAATTCAGGGTTAAGAAATAATTCAATTTATTCCACTGACGGACAGAAATATATTTTAACTTGTATAAATTCAATATTATAATTTTATTGGACAAAGAAATCAAATGAGTTTTAGAAGCGGTTTTTCCGGATTAGTGAAAAATTTATCGGGAAAATTCGGGTATGAGTTGCGGAGGATTAAGTCCGTAAATACACCTACAAACAAGGCAGAGTCTCATCCGGAATATCTCAGGGATTCTATAGTATCAGGGCTTGATGTAAATGACTATCAGGAAATAAAACTCGGCTTTCTGAAACCGATGCCTCTTCTTGAAAATTCTCTTTTCCCTTTAATAAACAAATTTGCAAATCCTGAAATTATAGAACTCGGACCCGGCACTGGAAGATGGACAAGACATATTATTGATTATCTTAAAAATAAAAACGGAGGCGTGCTAGTACTTGCGGATCATTCGGAATGGATTCTTGAATTTCTGAAAGTTTACTTTGAGAAAAATGAAAGCTCCGGACTGAGGTTAAGATACGAACTTTGCGACGGATACAATCTCCCTGAAACAATTAAAGATTCTACTGCAGATATTATTTTTTCAGCAAATACATTTATAGCATTCGGTGTTTACAAACTTTACACATACTCACATGATTTTTACCGAAAATTAAAAAGCGGAGGATACTGTATTTTCGATTACATTGATATAGAGTCTGAAGGCGGATGGAAGTTTCTCAAACTAAAAACCGCTGAGAAGCTTGATTATTATACTTATCACAGATTTGAGGCAGTGAATAAAATATTTCTTGATGCAGGATTTGAGTTTACAGAAAGCAGAGAATACGGAAAAAGCACATATCTGACTTATAAAAAACCATAAAATTTAAAATACTGAATACACTACAGATACTTTCATGAATATATTAAAAAGGATAAGCACATATTTAAAAAACAGGGATACTATAAAATACAGATTATACAAATTCCTGCAGAAGCATTCCAAAGTTACTGCTGATTCTCCGGTTGTTATAATCTGGGAATTCGGCGGTTACGGAGACATTTTAAAAAAGAATGCAATAATCTCAGCCGCTCTGAATCTCAGAGGATACAAAACACATTTTATTATTTGTGACGGAACACCAGAAGCCTGTATACAGAGAGGAGCTGAAAAAAACGAAAAAGTTGAGAACTGGAAGGAAAGCTGTCCTAAGTGTATTTTCAGAATGAGATACAATGCAAGCCAGTACAGTGCTGATTACTCATTTGCAAAAGATTATGTAAATGATAAGGAAATAGATGAATTAAAAAGTATTTCGGATAAAATTGATATCAGTGATATTTACAATTACAAATACAAAGGAGTGGATGCCGGAATACTTGCATGGAGCTCACTGGTAAGATATATGAAAGGTTATGTTATTGAAAAAAAAGACCTTAAGCCTGAGGACGAAATAATTTACAGAAAATATTTTTTCGCAGGGCTCGTAAATACATTAATCGCAGAAAAAGTAATAGATAAATACAGACCTGTCAGTGTATTCTGCTCGCACGGAGTTTATGTAGACTATTCTCCTCCCATACTTCTTGCATATCTGAAAAAAATAAGCGCGGTAAGCTGGTCAAGCGGATACAAAATCCTGCTTCATTATTTTACCATTCCGAAGAAACCAAACAGGCTCGAATTCAGAGGGATGAAAGACGAAGAATGGAAGAAGAGATCCGAAACTCCTCTGACGGAAGCCGAGAATAAATTTCTCGACAAATATATTTATGAAAGATTTAATAAAGGGAACAAAGCGGATTTTCTTAACATTTCACTTCCGGAATCTAAAGCAGTGCTGAAGGAGAAGCTCGGAATCGGCAACGATAATAAAACAGTGTGCATGTTCTGTCATGTTGCATGGGATTTATCGTTTGATCTCTCTACAATGATATTTGAAAATGCGAACGACTGGTTTGATGAAACATTCCGGATAATGTCGGAAGTTAAGGATATTAACTGGATTATCAGGGTTCATCCTGGTGAAAAAGGCTCGGGAAGTCTGTACACCGTTGACGATTACATCAGGGAAAAATATCCTGTCATACCGGATCATATAAAAATTTTATGGTCGGATTCCGAGATAAACTCTTACGGGCTTTATCAGCTAATAGATGCCGGGATTACATTATTCGGAACGACTGGAGCAGAGCTGCCTCTTCTCGGAAAGAATGTTATTTCCGGAGGAGAGGCTTATTTTTCAAACAAGGGATTTTCACTGGATGCAAAGTCAAAAGAAGAATACCGTGAACTGCTCAGGAATATAAATAACATCAAACCGCTGAGCAGTGAACAGATTGAAACCGCAAGAAGATATGCTTATTCTTATTTCATTCAGAGACAGATACCGATTAATGTAATAAATAAAAAAGAAGGACATTTCGGGAATCTTAATCCTGATAAAATCAGCAGCCTCCTTCCCGGAAAGGATCTGATTCTTGATTCAATCTGTGAGAGTATTATAGAAGGTAAGGATGTTATTCTGAATGAAGAAATGATTAATATTGTCGATACTGAACTGGACGACAGATTTCTGCCGTTGTAAATACGGAAGCGTGAAGTATAATCTAAATCAGAACTGTTCATTATAACCGGTTTTATAAGGTTTTTTGTAAACAATTTTTTAGTAAATTTGCTGAAATAAAAGGCTTAATGAGCGAAAACCTCAGAACAGTTTCAATAATTATTCCCACATACAACCGTGAAGAATTACTGGGATTAACAATAGAAAGTTGTATTAATCAGACCTATCCGAAAGATAAATTCGAAATAATAATTGCCGACAATAATTCAACAGACAACACAAAATCCGTGGTTGAGGAATGGGCAAATAAATCGCCTGTTCCGCTGAAATATTTATTTGAACCGAGACAAGGTGCTCATTTTGCAAGAAATACGGCAGCAAAGCAATCACAGAGCGATATTTTATATTTTACAGATGATGATATGATAGCGGACAAGGATCTGCTTGTAAATATAGTAAAAGTATTTGATCTTGATTATAATATTGCTGTAGTCGGTGGAAAGGTGCTTCCGAAATGGGAATTTAATCCCCCCGAATGGCTTGAAAAATATTTTAAAAACGGATCTCTCAGTTTAATTGAAAAATCAGAAAAACTGATAATAGCTTCTTATGACATTGGCATTTACAGCTGTCATCAGGCAATGCTGAGGAAAGTACTGTTTGAGTGCGGAGGCTTTAATCCGGATATCGAAAAAGATACACTTGTCGGAAACGGTGAGACGGGATTAAATATCAAGGTGCTTAACGCCGGATACAATTTTGCCTATACAGGTGAAGCTGTTTCTTATCATATTATTCCGAGATCGAGAATGACACAGAAGTATCTTAATAAAAGATTCAGCAATCAGGCTAACTGCGACAGTTTTACAACATTCAGGAAAAATGAGAATTCGAAAAAATCACTTTTGAAACTTATTTTGTATTCACATATTCCGAATTTCTTAAAGTATATGACAGGATCTGTTCTGAAAAGAATTTCAAACAGTGATTTATGGAGACTTGAAAGAGTTTATGCCCATTATTACTTACAGAAAATATTTACCGATTACAGATTTGCGACCGACAGAAAACTGAGAGAGTTTGCATTAAAGTATAATTATATCGATTAGTCTTTTTTTCTCCTGAAAGAATAAATAAAATAACAAGCTACTGCAATTGTTCCTACTGAAGAGAAAACGAACATTACCCCCGGACTGTAACTGTACCAAAGAAATCCCGCAAAAGCGCTGGCAGCAAGAGAGAAGATGCTGTTTAGACCCGTATAAAATCCGAGTGCAGTTGCAGTATCCTCTGACCGGCAAATATTTGTAATCCAGGCTTTAGAAATTCCTTCAGTCGATGCCGCATATATTCCGTACAGAAAAAAAATCACAAAAACAAAATCAGAACCCGGATTTAAAGCCATGCCTCCGTAAACAACCGAGAAAATTATCAAACCTGAAATATAATTTTTCTTTAAACCGATTTTATCCGCAATTATACCAATAGGCAAAGAAGCAAGAGCATAAACAAGATTATAAAAAATATAAACAGTAATAATCAACTGATCTGAAAAACCGTAGTTCTTAAGCATGAGAAGGAGGAAAATATCCGAACTGTTCAGCAGTGTAAAAGCAAACAGACCAAGTATAAGTTTTTTGTATTCTGAGGATGAAGTTTTCCAGTATGAAAGAAACGAGAAAAATCCTTTGTTTTCCGAAGCAGCATTACCACTGAAGACTGTTTTTTTATTATCCTTAATCAGGTAAGTAAACGCAACACCTGTCAGAGCCGGAATGAATGCAATAAAAAATAATGTTCTGTAATTTTCAGGGAAGTAATTAAGGTAAACAAGCGCTGATAAAGGACCGATGACTGCTCCGAGCGTATCCATACCTCTGTGAAATCCGAAGACCCTTCCCTTTGTCTCCGGTGTGGATTCAGAGGAAAGTATAGCATCTCTTGCTGAAGTCCGGATTCCTTTCCCCAGCCTGTCAATTGTTCTTGCAAAAAAAATCCAGACCGGATAGACAAACATTCCCATCATGGGTTTTGAAACAGAACTGAGCATGTAACCCAGTCTTACAAACGGAACTCTTTTGCCTGTTACATCAGACATTTTTCCGAAGTATCCTTTGCTCAGACCTGCAACTGCTTCAGCTATACCCTCAAGTATACCGATCAGAAGCACTGAGAATCCAATGCTTTTCAGATATAAAGGCATAACCGGATACAGCATTTCACTCGATATATCAGTAAGAAGGCTTACAACAGAAAGAATGATTACGGCGCGGGTGAATATTCGTTTTTTCACGTGAAATATTATGGCTTAATTTTAAAAAAGTTAATACTATTTGCAAGTGAGAATTGATTTTAAAATAAGTAAATTTATTACACATCATTTTTAAAAATACGTTTATACAATACAATTATATTTTATGGAAGCTGTATTAAAATTTAGAAAAGATAAATCCGTTTCAATTGATCTTTCTTTAAATCTTGAAGAAGAAATCAGAAAACTGAAAAAAGAATTAAACGCTGTAATTCTTGCACATTATTATCAGGAATCGGAAATTCAGGATCTGGCTGATTTTATAGGAGACAGCCTGCAGCTATCTCAGCAGGCATCAAAAACCGAAGCCGAAGTAATTGTTTTTGCAGGTGTTCATTTCATGGCAGAGACAGCAAAAATTCTGAATCCCGGCAAGCAGGTCCTGCTTCCCGATCTTAATGCAGGATGCTCGCTTGCGGAAGGCTGCCCTGCAGAATTGCTGAAAAAATTCAGGGACAAATATCCGGATCATATTCTGATAAGTTATATAAACTGCACCGCAGATGTAAAAGCTATATCTGATATTATCTGCACTTCATCAAACGCTGTAAAAATCGTAAACAAGCTTAAGCCTGATCAGAAAATTATTTTTGCTCCGGATAAAAATCTCGGAAAGTATGTAATGAAACAGACTGGAAGGGATATGGTATTATGGCAGGGGTCATGCATTGTTCATGAAACTTTCAGCGAGCGCAAAATAATCAGATTAAAGACAGAGCATCCGGATGCACTTCTTATTTCTCATCCCGAATGCGAAGAATCAGTTCTTGCCGAATCGGATTTTATAGGTTCTACAAGCGGACTTCTGAAGTATGTGACTGATTCTGAAAACAAAAAATTTATAGTTGCGACCGAACCCGGAATTATACATCAGATGCTGTTAAAGAACAAAGATAAAACATTCATTCCGGCTCCTCCCGAAAACAACTGCAGCTGCAATGAATGTCCGTATATGAAATTAAATACTCTGGAAAAACTTTATCTCTGCATGAGAGACAGAAAACCTGAGCTGACAATTGAAAAAGAGATTCTGGAAAAAGCCGCAATTCCTCTGCAGAGAATGCTTGATATGAGTTAAAAATATTCTGTACAGTTCTGTAAGCCGGATTCTGTACCGGTTTTCACCGGTGACAATCATTTATCTTATCCTGACATTACTGTCAGGATTTTTGCAACCTACCCCGGGAACATGTGAAGTGAGCAGAGCTTCTATTCCCTATACATGGTCTTGCTCCGGATGAGGTTTGTCAATCTCAGAAATTACTTTCTGAATGGTAGGCTCTTACCCTGCCTTTTCACCCTTATCCCGTTGCCGGGACGGTATATTTTCTGTGACACTTTCTGTTTTATAAATTTGCATTCATAAAACCCGGGAATTTCTCCCGGCATCCCTGCCCGTTTGCGGAGTCCGGACTTTCCTCACATTCCGTCTTAACGGAACAGCGCGATTGTCCCGAACTGTACAGAGTTTTTAAAGAACATTATTTTTTCTTATCGTTTCATTTTCACTGAATTCATCAATCGCTTCATTTGCAAGCTTATCTGCAAGCTTATTCTCTCCTCTGGGTAAATGCTGAATTGTAAAGTTCCTGCCGAGTTTTTTTATTTCACTCCAGAACTCAAGTGATAATTTTATCAGATCCTTATTGCGTATTTTGTACTCACCTTTAATCTGTTTTACCATAAGCTCGCTGTCAGAATAAAAAACAATGCTGTCAAAAGAAAAATTCAGTCCGCTCAGATATTTAACACTCTCAATAAGCGCAGTATATTCAGCAACATTGTTTGTTGCCGTTCCGAGAAAGTTTTTATGAGTTTCTAATATATTTCTGTCTTCGTCAGATATCACAATGCCTGTTCCCGCAGAACCGGGATTTCCTCTTGAAGCACCGTCTATATATACATTTATGACTGTTGGCAAGGAATTGATTTTTAGTTTGCCGTTAATTCTTCCGATATAAGAATTCTTCCGCAGGACTGACAGGTATATATCTTTTCGGCAACTCTGATTTCAATAACACGCTGAGGCGGAATCGAATTAAAGCATCCAGAACAGTTGCTTCTTCTTACTATTGCTGTCGCTTCTCCTTTATGCATTTTATTTATTCTGTCATAAAGAGAAATATTATCGGAGCTTAATCTGGATGTAAGTTCATTTCTTTTTTCACGCAAAACAGTTTCTTCCTGTTTGAACTGTTCGTCAAGTTCATCCAGCAAAGTCTGTTTTTCACCAAGATCAGAGTTCAGTTCTTCGAGTTTCTTTTCCAGAGTTTCAATGTCCGAGGCAAAATTCTGCGATTCATTGTCTATTGCTTTTATTCTGGCTTCTTTTTTCTTGACTTCCTCGAATAATGATTCTATGGTTTTTACGATTTCGTCATATTCGCTGTTGGATCTTACATTGTATTTCTGTTCATCATACTTATTGATTTTTTCTTCAAAGGAAGAGTTTTCTTCAGCCAGTCCGGCTCTTTCGTTAAGCAGATTTTTTTGCTTTTCCTTAATCCCGGAAAGTTCTCTTTCAGAATTTTCAATTCCCGATTTTATGTTTTTTATGGTATCAGGAAGGTCTCCTTTTTCTTCTTCAATCTCAAAAAGTTCTTCATCAATGTTTTTCAGTTGAAGAAAAACCTTTAAGGTCTCAGTCATCTTGGGATTCTCCGATTCGACATTTTCAGAAAAATATTCCTGAAATCTGCTTTCCTGTGAATTTTCATCTGAGTCCGTTTCAGTTGATCCGGAATTTTCTTTTTTGGTGATTTCATCTGAACTGTCGGAGATTTCTTTTTCTTCGTTTGAATCTGTATTTTTAGTTTCCTGAATTTCGTTCATAATCATATATTAATAAGTTTGATATTTCTTTTGAATTTAGTCAGCATAAATCTGATATCTGTCAGTTTTGCCGAAACATTAACATCATTCATCTGATTTGTATTAAGGATAATTATCTTTCTGAACCTTTCATCCTGTCCGTAAATTTCTGTTTCTAATTTACTGTTAATTCTGTGTATAAGCTGACTGACAGACATTTCTTTTTTCAATTCAAGTATAACTCCTGATTCTCTCAGGCTTCTTCTAAAAAACGGATACACTTCATATGCGACTTCTTCATAAGGATGATATTTCAGCAATACTTCAATAACTTTATTCAGGACTTCCTTTCCGCATTCGACTTCAAGCTTTGTCTCTTTCTCATACGATAATCTGTTCTTTATACCCGAAAAGGGCTTTGCTTTTTTCACAGGTTTGAAAGTTCCCGTACCTTCGGTTCTGAATGAACACATTTCATAACTGCCTATTATTCCTGCCCCGGCTTTACTCATTACACTATATATTTTTTCAGTATAATTTAACGGAACAAATACAATTACTTTATACTTTTCAACGAACGTATAAAACTTTTCTTCGGAAAATATTTCTGCTTTTTTAAATAAACTTTTTAGACTGTTTAAAGACATGTTTTAATGGCAAAAAAAAAGTGTATCCTGATTAAGATACACTTTTACTTTTCCGGCAAAATCTGCTTTCTGAATGAATATTTTCTTTTAAATGCCTGTAATGAATTAAATAATCTTGCAATTTCATTTGATTTAAAATAATCACGTTTAGTAGTAAAATCAAGATACTAAACTTACAGCTTCAGCCTGTCCAATACTCTCTGAATTGGTTTTGGGTTATGCATAATATAAAAATGCAGTGACGGAGCACCATTGCCGAGCAGTTCTTCACATTGCTTCAAAGCCCATTCAACTCCGATATCAGCAACATGCTCGGGAGCAGACTCGGAAATCTGACCGGATAATTCCTCGGGCAGATCAACGAAAAATGTTTTCGGTATGACATTAAGATGTGATTTACTTGTGAGAATTTTAAGACCGGGAATAATAGGTACGGTAATCCCGGCTTCCCTGCATAGCTTTACAAATTCGAAGTAATACTGATTGTTAAAAAACATCTGTGTGACTATATAATGTGCTCCAGCATCGACTTTATCTTTAAGATACTTTATGTCACTCTTCAGATTGGGAGATTCAAAATGTTTTTCGGGATATCCGCTGACACCGATGCAGAATTTTGTAGGTGATGCATCCAGCAGTTCTTCTTCAAGATATTTTCCGTTATTCATTCTTACAATCTGATTCACAAGATCAATTGCATATAAATTTGAAGTTCGTCCTTCGGGAACAGGTTTTTTATATCCGGATTCATCGCCTTTGATAGCAAGTACGTTTTCTATACCGAGATAATTAAGTTCTATAAGCGCATCTTCGGTTTCCTCTCTCGTAAATCCGTTGCATAGTATATGCGGTACAGTATCTATGTTGAATTTATTCTTAATTGCCACACAGATTCCTATAGTCCCCGGCCTTTTTCTTTTGACTTTTTTCCTTATTCCTCCCGGAGTTTCTTCAAACTGTACTTCCGATGAATGTGAAGTAACGTCTATAAACGGCGGATTATATTTTATAAGCTTTTCTATAAGCCCGAACAGCATATTAATATCACCTCCTCTCGAGAGAGGAAGAATTTCAAAACTGACAAACGGGGTTTTTGCCTTATCTAAATGTTCTGTAACTTTCATAATTTAAAACCGGGAAATACCCCCCAGATTTATACTCCTTCTGTTTTTATGCATGATTTATATAATCTTACTTTCCTTTCTGACAACTCGGCTGCAGATTAAATCCTCCGGAAGCAATAATTTCCGAATTACCGGAGTCTACATCGATTATTCCGATGCTTAATTTTGATTCTGAACCTGCGTCATACACTATTGATTCGTTGTCAATCCACTCGAATGTTCCGACGTTTCCTCCCGAAATCTGCAGATCTTTTTTTCCGCTTCCGTCACTGTTCATTACATAAAGCGAAACACTGTTTTCTCCGATAACTACAAAAGCAATTTTATTTCCGTCAGGTGAAAATCTGGGCACATTAGAGCTTGCCATTCCCTTTGTAAGTGCAGTTTCGTTTCCGGATTCATTTATTCTGATTGTACCTTTCAGATTATTATCAAAACTGGAATAAACAAATTTCCTGCCGTCTGATGAAATATCGGGTTCAAGATTAGCATCATTGTTTTTGCTCACTTTAGTAATATAATTATCCGTTGTATCATTTAAATCTGCAATCATAACTGCCTTTGTTCCGTCATTGAAAGCTGAGAAAACCAGTTTGCTGCCGTCTGCTGACAGTACCTGCATATTGGAATACCCGCCGTCAGAAACCATATAAGGCTCTGCTCCGAATGCAGCAGTATCAATTACAAAAATTGACAGTACATCATCATTTTCAGAATTATACATTATCTGCTGACCGTCCGGCATAAATGAAGGATTTACTCCGTTATATAAGTAAAAAGGGTCTGCTGAAGGTGATGCTGTTTCTATATTTCTGATCAGATATATATATTCCCTGTCTGTATAAAACACAATCTGTTTACCGTCGGGAGACCATTTCGGCTTCATGCAGTTTTCTTTTATGTCAGTCAGCTGTTTTTTGTCCGAACCGTCTTCATTCATAATAAATATCTGAAGGAAACCTGATTCTGTCTGATTTGAACAATAAGCAATTTTTTTCTGCTGAGCATATCCCTGTCCTGCAAATAATACAAATGCAATTATTATTAATCTGATTAATTTCATTTCTGGATTTATTTTTATAATCGGTAAAAATACTCAACATATAATTCTTTTAAAAGAGATTTTAATGTCTTGCTTTCACTTATTTAAATTATGGAATATAATTTTCTTCTTTGTATTGCAGCTGATACAGCTTGTAATAAAGTCCGTTATTTTCTAGCAGTTCCTGATGAGTCCCCATTTCCTTGATTTCGCCTTTATGCATTACGATAATTTTGTCGCATGTCTGAATTGTTGAAAGTCTGTGAGCAATTATAATCGAAGTCCTGCCTTCAATAAGTTTTCTGATTGCATTCTGAATTAATATCTCCGTATTTGTGTCTACACTTGATGTTGCTTCATCAAGAATAAGTATCTTCGGGTCATATGCCAGCGCTCTTGCAAAAGATATCAGCTGTTTCTGGCCGACTGATAATGTCGAACCCCTTTCATTGACGGGATGATCAAGTTTTTTTTCTGTACTGTTAATGAAGTCTCTGAGCCCGGTATTGTCAACGGCTTTATTTACGGCTTCTACGGTAATGTTTTCATTTCCCAGGTCTATGTTTGACCTGATGTTTCCCGAAAACAAAAACACATCCTGAAGAACTACGGCAATATTTTTTCTGAGTTCGCTCTGACTGATATCTTTAATATTTACTCCGTCAATCAGTATCTCGCCGCTTTTTACGTCATAAAATCTTGTAAGCAGACTTATTATTGTAGTTTTACCGGCACCAGTTGCTCCGACAAATGCTACCTTTTCACCTTCCCTTATTTTGAATGATACATTTTTCAAAACATAATTTTCCCTGCTGTAGGAAAAATTTACATTCCTGAATTCAATGTTCCCTTTCAGTTCTCCTGGTACTACCGGATTTTCCGGATCTGTAATTTCAGGTTTCTCGTCCAGTAATGCAAAAATCCTTTCGCTTGATGCCATCGCTGTCTGAAGGATATTGTACTTTTCCGACAGGTCTCTGATTGGTCTGAAAAACATTTCGGTGAACTGTATAAATGAAATCAACACACCGACAGATACTGCATTCTGAATAACCTGTCCCCCGCCGTACCATATTATAAGTCCAGCGGAAATTGCACCGATCAGTTCGACTACAGGATAAAATACTGCATAATAAAACACACTCTTTATATTCTGATTCGTATGGTCACGGTTAATTAATTCAAATTCTTCAATTGTTCTTTTTTCCTTTCCGAAATACTGAACAATTGTAATTCCCGTTATGTGTTCCTGGATAAATGAATTTAACTTTGCAACGAGTATTCTGATTCTTCTGTATGAATCCCTGACTTTTTTTCTGAAGACCGATGTGGCATATATTAAGACAGGCAAAACTGAAAGCGTGACAAGAGCAAGCTGGTAATCAAGCGCAAACATGAAATACAATACCCAGATTATAAGAAAAATATCACCGAATGCTGTAACAAGTCCGGATGAAAATACTTCAAAAAGAACTTCAACATCTCCGGTAACACGTGTTACTATTCTTCCTATCGGATTTCTGTCAAAAAATTTCAGATCCAGACTCAGTAAGTGTGAAAAAATTTTTTTTCTTAGGTCATAAATTATTTTCTGTCCTATCCAGCTTGTAAGATATGTCATTCCGTACTGCAATATTCCCTGAAGCACAAGAGTTCCGAGCATTATCAGAACTATTGTCTGCAGTCCGGGCAAATCCCTGTTCATAATTTTGTCGTCGACTGCAATAGGAGTTAGCCGCGGTCTGAGGGCTGCCAGAGCTGAAATAGTCACTGTTAGAACTGTTGCTGTAACTATATATCCCGAATAAGGTCTGAAGTATGAAAGCAGCCTCTTCATTATTCTTGAATCAAGGGCTTTTCCCAGTGCTTCTTCTTCAGGTTTATTTATTTTTTTTTCCGGCAAATATTCCGAATTATATTTGTGTGTTTTTAATAATCTTTTATTTCTTCCTCAAGCAGCTGTTTCCTGTAAATATCACTGTACAATCCCCCGAGTGAAACAAGTTCATTATGAGTTCCGGATTCTTTAATAACTGAGTCGCCCAGTACTATAATGTTATTTGCATTTTTTATGGTTGAAATTCTGTGTGAAATTATTATGCTTGTTCTTTCATTCATTACATGTTTCAGTTCATTAAGTATTTCCTCTTCCGTATTGGTGTCTACAGCCGACAATGAATCGTCAAGTATCAGTATTTTAGGTTTCTTATATACCGCCCTTGCTATCGACGTCCTTTGCTTCTGCCCGCCTGAAAGCGTTATTCCGCGCTCTCCGAGAACTGTGGAAAACTTATCCGGAAATCCTTCAACATCTTTGTACAAACCTGATATCTTTGAGCTTTTTATTACTTCTTCGTAACTGACTGTATTTTCAGAATAAGAAATGTTTTTATCAATTGTATCCGAAAACAGGAAGGACTCCTGGGGCACTATTCCTATTGATTCCCGGAGAACTTTTAAAGGAATTTTCTTTATGTCTGTCCCGTCAATTAAAATCTCTCCTTCGGTAACATCCCAGATTCTGGGTATAAGATTTATCAGTGTGCTTTTTCCGGAGCCGGTATGACCTATAATTCCGAGTGTTGTGCCTTTTCTGATTTTGAGATTAATATTTTTCAGGATGTAATTGTTTGATAACGGATATCTGAATGAAACATTCTTAAATTCTATATCTCCTTTAATGTCCGTGAATTTTATTTTCATATCCGTCAGTCCGGAATCGGAAATATCAGGTTTCGACTCCATAATATTCATCAATCGCTCCATTGAAGGTGCTGCTCTTTGCACAAGATTTATTATCCAGCCGAATGCTATCATTGGCCAGGTCAGCTGTCCGAGATATATTATAAAAGAAGATATGTTTCCTATTGTCATTGTACCGTCCATGACTCTTTTACCGCCGAAGTAAATGACAATTATTATGGAAAGGCTTGTCAGAAGAAACATCATCGGAAATGAATATGACTGAACCTTTGCAAGTTTTAAATTTTTCTTCTGGTAATCATATGATATTTTGTCGAATTCCGATATCTCATGGCTTTCTCTGGAATAAGATTTTACCACTCTGATTCCGGATAAAACTTCCTGTGATTTGGATGTCATCTCGGAAAATATTTCATATACTTTTCTGGATCTGCTGAAAGTAAGCTTTCCAACTTTGTAAACTATAAACGTAATAAACGGAAGAGGTATAAGCGCAAATAGAGTTACAGATGAATTTATTGAAAACAAAATTACCAGTGCCATAACAGTTCTGGTAAAAGTCTGCATAGAATACATAATACCTGGTCCGACAAAATTTCTTACATTGCTGATATCATTAGTTGCATGAGCCATTATATCACCGGTGGACCGGGTATTGTAAAAGGATCTTGACATATACTGAAGATGCGAGAAAAAATCGAGCCGCAGGTCATTTTCTATTTCTCTCGAGACTACAATAATATTCTGTCTTATAAGAAAAAGAAAAAATCCGCTGAAGATAACCAGACCTATTCCCGAAAGAGCATACGTAAGAATGCTGTATCTGAAAATCCCGCTGGTGAGGTCATCTATTGCAGCTCCGATTACCAACGGGTAGAGACTGTTTGCGCCGACTGATAAAATTATAAAAAAGAATCCCGTGAGCAGTTTTTTTTTGTATCTTTTTATATATGGTATTAAAGGGAAAAGTGATTTCATCTTTATGTTTGCAAATATAAGTTTTATAAATTACAATATTCAGTTAATAGCAATCAGACAACTGAAGCATAATTCATTTCCCGGTTAAAAAAGTACATAAGTAAACATGCTTAACATTTAAGCTTCTCAGGGAAATTAATTAATGAACAACAGCAGTTTTACAGTTTTTATTTTTTTGTATTATTATTAGATTGAAAACAAAATATACCCCAATATTAAACTTATTGATTCTTCGGAATTTATCAGGATTTTTTAATTAATATTCTATCAGTTAATGATTAACATTCCGGGCGGTACTGTCACATTTATGTTTACGGACATTGAAGGAAGCACTATGCTTGCGCAGAATTATTCGGACAAGTATAATGCCGCAATGAAAAAACATCATGATCTTCTAAATAAACTTATATCATCTGAAAACGGATTTGTTTTTGAAAATATAGGCGATGCATTCTGCTCCGCTTTTGCAAATGCAGATGATGCAGTTTACTGCGCAGTGGAAATACAAAAGAGACTGAAAACCGAAGACTGGGATGAAACTCCGATTAAAGTAAGGATAGGCATTCACAGCGGTAATGCGGAGTGGAACGGCACAACATATATGGGCTATATAACTCTTGCAAGAACAAACAGGATAATGTCAGCAGCTCACGGCGAACAGATTCTTATTTCCAATGATGCTGTCGAGCTTGCCAAAGATAAGGTTTCAAGCGATTATGTATTCCGGGATCTTGGAGAAAGAAGGATGAAAGATCTTATTCATCCTATGAGATTGTTCCAGATTGTTACCGAAGGAATAAGAGAAGACTTTCCGGTTCTTAAGACGCTTGATGCCAGACCGAATAATCTGCCTGTTCAGCTGACAAGTTTCATAGGAAGAGAAGATGAAATGAAACAGGTTAAGAATATTCTTAAACAAAATCATCTTACGACACTGACCGGTTCGGGCGGATCAGGAAAAACAAGACTTGCGTTTCAGGTTGCAGCCGACATGATCGATGAATTTGAAAACGGTGTGTGGTATACGGAGCTTGCCTCACTGTCGGATTCAATGCTTCTGCCGCAGACAATAGCCAATGTACTCGGATTAAAGGAAGAGCCCAAAAGAACTATGGAAGAAACCTTAAGTGATTACCTGAGAGATAAGGAAATGCTGCTGATACTGGATAATTGCGAGCATATGATAGATGCATGCGCCAGAGTTGCTGAACTGTTGCTAAGCAAAAGCCCGAAGCTGAAGATAATAGCCACCAGCCGGGAAGCTCTCAGATGTTCGGGGGAAATGACTCACAGAATAATGTCTCTTGAAGTTCCTGATTCGTCAAAAAAAATCTCTCCCGAAAAACTAGCCGAAAATACTTCGGTTAAACTTTTTATAGAAAGAGCAATTGCCGTAAACCCTAAGTTCAGGCTGAATGAAGAAAACGCTTCTTCAATTGCGCAGATTTGTTTTCAGCTTGACGGAATACCGCTGGCGATTGAACTTGCAGCCGCAAGAATTAATGTTCTTTCCGTAGATAAAATCAACGAAAGACTTTCCGACAGGTTTAAACTGCTCACCGGAGGGAGAAGGACTGCCCTACCGAGACAGCAGACATTAAAAGCACTTATTGACTGGAGTTATGACTTGCTGTCGGATATTGAAAAGACATTGTGGAACAGGCTTTCCGTATTTTCAGGAGGATGGACACTTGAAGCAGCTGAAATTATCTGCAGCGATGATAAAATAGATGAAAGCGACATTCTCGGTTTGCTGGATAATCTTACTGAAAAATCTGTAACAATTTATTATGAAGAAAAGGAAAGATACGGAATGCTGGAAACTATGAGAAGTTACGGTGAAGATAAACTTAAAAATTCCGGGGAACTGAAGTTTGTTTCCGACAGGCATTTTAAATTTTTCAGGGAGATCGCTGAACAGTCAGAGCCTGCTTTGTACAGCAGTGAAATGAAATTTTATCTCAAAAAATTAAACGATGAAAACGGAAATCTGGAAAATGCTCTTCACTGGTCGATAATCGAAAATGAACCCGGAAACGGTCTGAAACTTGCCGGTGCACTCGGAAATTTCTGGCAGATAAGAGGAAATTATTCTGAAGGAAGACACTGGTTTGAAAGCTTTATCGGAAAAAGCGGTGTTTTAAAGTCGCCGGATTACTGCAAAGCTCTGAAATTTGCCGGAACATTTACCAAGATTCAGGGTGATTATGAACTTGCACTGAAACTTCTGAATGAATGTCTGGTAATAAGCCGTGAGATAAACGACATGAAAAGCATTGCTGATGCTATATCAGGTCTCGGTAATCTGAAGATTTATACCGGAGATTTTGAAGATGCTGCCGATAATCTTGAAGAAGGTTTAAAATTTTATAAGGAGCTTAATGACAATCACGGGATTGCCGCTACCATAAATGATCTCGGTTTGGCAGCATTGAACAGGGGAGAAAATGAAACCGCTCAGAAATACTTTCAGGAAAGTCTGGAAATACGTACAAAATCGGGAGACAGCTTGGGCATTGCAAATTCTTATAACCTCCTTGCAACTGCCGCTTATTATAAGGGAAATAATGATCTTGCGCTTGAGCTTTATGAAAAAAGCCTTCAGATGTTCCGTGAAACAGGTGAAAAGAGAAGCATTGGAAATCTTCTAAACAATCTTGGTTCTATTGCAAATTTTCAGGAGCAGTTTGAAAAATCATTGACATATCATGAAGAAAGCCTTTCAATCAGGAGAGAAATCGGAGATAAAAACGGCATTGCATCTTCTCTGCATAACCTGGGTGTAGTATCATACCATATGAAAAATTATACCGGAGCTGAAAATTATTTCAGGGAAAGCACAGTCTTGTTCCGTGAATTACAGAATAAAGAAGGTATTGCTCAGTCACTTAATTATTCAGGACTGATAGCTTCAGATCAAAATGATTTTGTTCTTGCCGAAAAAATGTTCGAAGAAAGCCTTTCTGTCAGAAAATCACTGGCTGATAAATCCGGATTATCAATGGCATTTTATTATGCAGGCAGTGCTGCACTGAAACTCGGCAATACAGTAAAAGCAGAAAGTTATTTTAAGGAAGGATTATCACTGATCAGAACTTCGGATGAACTTAAAGAAATACTGACAATTATTATCGGCATTATGGAAATATTTCTGCTGAAATCAAATTACATTAATGTCGCTTTGCTTTCAGGATTTACCGGTTCAGCAATTAATTCAAAAGGCATTTCTCTTGACAAAAATGTAATGACTGAATTTGAAGAGCTGAATTCTAAAGTTAAAGAATATCTCGGAAAAACCGAATATGACCGCTGCTGTTCGGAAGGCAGTAATCTGACTTCTGAAAAAGCTGTTGATATTGCATTAACAGTTTAAAAAAAATTTTCGGATAGTTTTCTGTTGAATTAATTATACAAAGATTTATTATATTGTAAAAAATTTTTTACAAAAGAATAATATTGAAAAATCTCAGAAAAATATTCTGTCTGTTTTTAACGATGATTTTATTTCTTCACGTAAATTATCTGTCAGTATATTATTCTTTATACAAATTAAATTCAGAAGAACTTACAAGAAGCTGCTGCGAAAAGAAAGTTGCCGGATGCAACGCGAAATGCTATGTTCAGAAAAAAATGAATGATGACAGCAGCAGCAGAGGCAGACATGAATCTCCCGAGATCAAGCTTAAAATCTCGGAGTTTAATCAATCCGAAGAAAATTACATCTCGCCCGATATCTATACTGAAATATACTACCCGAATAAAATAAATAATCTGCTGAAGGGATATGTATCTGAAAATGATCATCCCCCCGAGTTGTAATCCTTAACAGAAATCATTTAAAATCTCTTAAGAATTGCTTCTGATACAATTGTATCAGTCAATTTATTAATTTAAAATTATTTATTTTATCATGAAAAGAAAAACATCCGTTTCAATATTGATATTTATTATACTGATAAATTTACCATTTATTTTTACATCATGCTCGGACGATTCAAATCCGTCTGCGCCGGATGAACCTGTAACAACGCAGCTTATCCTGCTTGATTCGGCATATGCTGAAGGTGCAAGAGCCAATGTTTATCTTTATACGGAAGATACGCTGCATGTAGGATACAATCCGGTATACATTGTTCTGCATGATTCACTTACAAATCAGATTATTACCGACGCTCACGTGGAGTTTGATATTGTAAATCACGGACATAATGTCCCGGTTGAAAATCCTGCTTCGAGTAATGCAGTTGACGGAAAATTTCCGGGTGCATTTATTCTTAATACTTCACAAACCGGAGACGAAATAATGCATTATCATTATCACGTAATTGTGCATAATCATCAGGCACCGGGAAAGCCGGAAGGTGAAGCAGCATTTTCGGATTTTATTGTTAAGGAAAACCCGGATAAGTTTAAATCTATCGTTATGAGCGACAGTACAAAATTATACTTGTCATACATTACTCCGAAAAACCCGGCTTCCGGTCTGAATGATTTCGAATTCCTCATTAACAGAAATGAGCCGGAGCTCTTTCCGCCAGACGGAACATTTACAATCGCTGTAACACCTGAATTTCTGAGTGATCTTCATACAACTTCCGGAAATACAAATCCCGTTCATACTACGATCGGGCATTACAAGGGCAAAATCAGCCTTGACAGAAGCGGCTCATGGAGAATAAAGCTCAATGTTTCAAAGAACGGAATTTCTTACGATACATCATTTGAACTGAGTTATTAAAAATTTTAAATATATGAATAAGTTATATCTTGTAATATTCTTTCTGATTTCTTTTTCTTCTGTTTTTGCCGGAGAAAATCCGGATAAAGACTTATTGAAAAATATTAAAAAGCTGTCGGATATTTCCGGGATAAATGAAAATTCCCTGAAAGGCGACATATCAGAAACCGGTTGTGATCTCTGCGGTTGTTACATGGGACTTGAACCGAATTTCAACATGAATTCTGTCGGGGTGAGATTCTCATCTTTTAAGTTTTACTCGCCTGCTCATACAGCCCCGGACGGGAATTCCGATCATCCTTCAGACGGTTCCGAGTCGACTGAGTATTATTCAAACATAGATGTTTATATCAGATATTATATAAATCCGAAATTCAGAATTATTGCTACTATTCCGTTTTCATTCAACGAGATTAATACAAAAAAACTGAACGGATTCGGAGATCTTGTAACAATTGCACAATATCAGATTTACAATACAAACATGACGGCAGAAACAAATTTCTGGCAGCGAATTTTTCTCGGCGGAGGTTTTAAATTTCCTACAGGGGTTTACAATAAATCTCTTGTATACTACGGGACAGTCGAACCTCATTTTCAGCCGGGCACGGGAAGCTTTGATTTTATGTTTTCCGGTCTTTATATCGCAAAGCTGGAAAATACAGGCATCGGCTGGAGGAATGATTTTATTTATACCGTCAGCACTGCAAATAAAAATGACTACCGTTTTTCAAACAGATTTAATGTTGCATCTACTTTCACATATGAAATAGACACAGAGACTCTTACTTTTCTTCCGCATACAGGACTGTATTTTGAATCTGCTGGTGAAGATGAAGATGCAGGCCAGCCTGTAACTGACTCCGGAGGAGATATTTTATTCGGGACAGGAGGAGTTGATGTGTTTTACGGAGATTATTCTCTGGATTTTAATTATACATTTCCGATCAGCGAGAAACTTAACGGTGATCAGCCGCAGAATGAATACAGGTTTTTTATAGGACTGGGATTTGCATTCTGATCCGGACTTTTTGAGATTTGTTAAAAAAGTGAAGCTGATTTTTTTAAGCTTCACTTTTTTTATTTCAGTTCTTATCTTCTGAAATAATTCTGTTTAATGTATTTTCATCTGTATTCAGAAGACCGCAGTCAGGCAGTCGCATGAGGAGTGTCTTCCAGTTGCTGTTTTCGGAGAATACTTCTTTAAAAAGCGGAAGAGCTTCTTCAGTCATAGAATTATTTACAAGCGTTACGGCATGCCAGAATTTCATTTCAGTATTTTCCGGGAACATATTTTCAGCATCAGAGTATTCTTTCATAGCAAGCTTCATATCCTTGTTTTCAACTGCAATGTCGCCTTTGTTCATATGTTCATAAGCCCTGTATACTTTAACGAGTCTTTTCAGCTCATTTACCGGATCCTGATTATCTTCCACCCTGAGATCCATTATTCTGTCTTCCCAGACTTTACCTGATGATTCGCCTTTGACAATAAGAATTGATGCAGACTGCCTGCCTCTGATGTCACCGCCGGCATTCTGCGCCGCTTCAAGCGCTGCAATCATTCTTTCTGCAAGCGGACCAGTCGAATTTTCAAAAGTTTCGGACATTGCAGGCCATACATTGCTGCTGAGCATCAGATTAGCCTGAACGGAATAGTTTTCCTTTGCAATATTGCCGGCTTCCGGGATGCATTTTGAACCTGTATAAGAAGCCGACCTTCCCTTTGAATCCAGAATTGCAAGTTGTCTGACATCCCTTCCCTCATCCGAAGAAATCAGTTCATCTACCGCTTCCTGAGGAGACTTGCCCGCTTTCAAAAGATCAAGCCCCCGGATTCCAAATGAAGGATTTACAAAAGACTGTGTTGCAACAACACCCACTCCTGCTTCTCCCCAGCTTACAATTGATCCGACAGAAAACCAGTGAGACTGCACTGCAACACCCATTTCACCTGTAACCGGATCCCTTGCCACTATAGAATAAGTATGAGCTAAATTTCCGGAATATACGGATTGAGGATAAATTTTCATTGTCACAATTATAATAAATAAAATTATAAAATTCAGAATTTTCATTTTCTGTGTTTTTTTATCTGATTAATAAATATGTTTTTAAATTATACTTATGCTAATCTCTGTGTCTTTATTAATCCGGTTCTGTTTCTGCTTTCAGAATAGTATATCAGCAGCATAGAAATCAGGGCTGACACAATTCCGGCAAAAACAGCTCCACGGAAACCCGATACTATCAGTTCCTTTGATACCTGAGATTTCAGCGGATCAGGAAACGGGACATAGTGGCTGAAAAGAGATCCGAATATTACTGTGCCGAAAGCTGAACCGATCCTTATGAAAGTTGTCATAAACCCTGAAACTGTTCCTTTGCTTATTTCAGGAGCATTTGTCATAATTGCGTTTGTATTTGATGGTATAAAAAATCCTATAGCAGCTCCGTAAAAAGCCAGCGTAATAATGATAAAATACATACTGCTCTCAGGTGTAAACATCAGGTGAAGGATCAGAGAAACAAATATAAACACCAAAGCATAAAGACAGATTTTTGATTTGCCGTAACTGTCGGATAATTTCCCGGAAATATAACCTGCAATCATCTGCATTACACTGGGAACTGCCATTAAAAGCCCGGCTTCCTGTTTTGAAATTAATTTTACCCACTGCAGAAAGAAAGGAACTAAAAAAATCATGCCGTTTGTGATCAGATAAACCAGTGCAAAAGCTATAACAGGAAAAGATATTCTTTTATTCTTAATGATTAATTTGTCAATCAAAGGATTTTCTGATTTCATTTGTACGTTATAAAAAAGCAAAATCAACACAGCCGAAGCAGTGAATGATAACAGTACCGGAACAGACGTCCATCCAGACTGATTGCCGGTATTTAAAGCTGTCATAAGAAAAAACAAACCCGAAGAGATCAATAGTGCATTCTTAAAATCAAATCTTTTCTTTTCGCCTGTGGGAACAAATTCAGGAAGATACCTGTAAATCAGAATCAGAGCCAGTAAGCCAAACGGAATATTGAGATAAAAAACAGAATTCCATCCGAGATTTGAAACAAGAAAACCGCTGGCTGCTCTCCCGGTTATGCCTCCGAGAGCGGTAAATGAATAATTTATTCCGAAAACCCTGCCTCTGACTTCTTCCGGAAAATAAAAAGTTATAATTGCAGGAGTAAGCGCAAACATAGCAGCAGCACCGGCTGCCTGAACTATTCTCGATAACAGAAGAAAGTTAAAATCAAAAGAAACTGATGCAAGAAGAGATCCGGCAATAAAAAGTATAATACCTGAAGTGTATATTTTTTTAAAACCTTTTATATCTCCGGCTTTACCTGTTGCAAGCAGCAGGCATACAATCACAAGAAAATATATCCATATTATTCTGTTTACTGTTCCGGGATTTACGCTGAAATATTCGGAAATTGAAGGGAGTGATACACTTATTATGTTAATGTCAAATCCCAGCAGAAAATGTATCAGACAAACACTTACAAGCAAACTGTAATTATATTCCCGCAAAGTTCTGAAATTAAATTCGTCAATAATAAACGAATTGCAGAATTATAAAAAGTCAGTACGGGAAACTGCTCACAGAAAAATTTATAAATTGAATAAGCAGTCTGTTTATAATAATTTTATTCATGAACAATTCTGCTTTCAGATCATTTTCCCGTCTGATTTTATTCCTCACGGTGTTATTTTTATTAAATTACGGTTTTACTTATGCTCAGTACGGCTCACTTTCAGGAAAGGTCACGGACAGAATAACGGGTCTGGCATTAAACGGAACTGAAGTTAAAATCAGATTCAGCAGTTTCAAATCAGTTACGGATGATGAGGGATTTTTTTTTATAAGTAATATACCTGCCGGGAAATATTCAGTTCTGATTAAGCAAATCGGATACACTGAATCAGAGCAGAGCGTTGTTATCACAGAAAATGAAATTACAAAAATTGAAGTTGAACTTGTCTCATCCGAAATAGAAACCGGCGAGATTAAAGTTTCGAGTGTACGCTATGAAACGATGATTAAAGATGTGGCTGTTCCGATGGAAGTAATATCTTCGGAAGACATTCTGAGAAGACCGGTGAGCAATGTTTCTGAATCTCTCGCAGATAAAGCGGGTATTTCACTGACACGCGACGGAATATGGGCTGCGGATATAAGCATACGCGGACTCAGCAAATCCGGAATTGTGATTTTAATTGACGGAAACAGGGTTGAGACTGCTAATGATCTTTCTGCGAGACTTTCAATGATTGAGATTTCTGATGTGGAAAGGATTGAAGTCATAAAAGGCGGGGCATCTTCTTTGTACGGAACGGGGGCTGTCGGAGGCATAGTGAATGTATTTACAAAAGAGGGAAGGTTTGAGAAGAAGCTTAACTTCGGCGGTTCACTAATCAGCGGATACAATTCAGTCAATAAAAACGGAAGCATCTGGATGTCACTGAATGCAGGCGCCGGGAAATGGTTTGCCAAGCTGACAGGAAGTTTCAGAAAAGCTTCGGATATAATGACTCCTGCAGGAGAAGTGCCGAACAGTCAGTTTACAGATTACAATTTTTCCGCCAAACTGGGATACAAGCCTTTTACTGATCAGAAAATCAAGTTAACATTTGAAAACTATAAGGCTGAAGACGTCGGTATACCGGGAGGATATCCTTTGTTTCCGCAGAATGCGCTTGTGACTTATCCTCTTGAAAAACGGAATTTGTTTTCCGCAGAATATATAATCAACAATCTCTCCGGAAAATTCGGACAGCTGTCCTTCAAGTATTTTTATCAGTATATATTAAGGGATGTTGAAAATATTCCTTATACATTTCAGATAAAACCAGCGGGAAACGGTCAGCCGAAGCAAAAAATTTCGGTTCTGGAAATATCCCCGACAGGTAAACACTACACAAATGAATTGCAGATCCAGTCCGACTGGAATTTCGGGAAGCAGAATTTTTTTATTGCAGGAATAGAAGCATGGCAGAGAAATCTTGACAGCAAAAGAGAAAGAGATCTGAGGATTGAAACCTATGATTCCTCGGGTACAAATGTAATCAGCACTGTATACAAGACAGTCGGCGAAAAACCTTTGCCGGATGCTTCATATACAAGTATCGGAATTTTTTTACAGGATGAGATTAAACTTTATAATAACAGGCTGAAAATCATTCTCGGAGCAAGGGCAGACAGGATCAGCGTATCCAACACTGAAACCATGCAGCCTTATTATGAAATTTCAGGAGGCATTATCAATTTAACTCCTGCAGGACAGAAAATTATCTGGAATGCCGGATCTTCGGAAGATTATTCATGGAGCGGTAATGCAGGGTCAGTATATTCTTTAAACAAATCAGTTGACCTGACAATCAATGTTTCCCGTTCATTCAGATCTCCGTCTCTTGAAGAGCGTTATCAGTATATTGACCTCGGGAGTTTAATACGTGTCGGGAATCCTTACCTTTCTCCCGAAAACGGATTATCAACAGATTTGGGATTAAGAATTTGGAAAAACAGTTTTAATTTTTCAGGTGATGTATTTTACAATTCTTTCAGTAATCTTGTTACGGAAATTCCGGGAGTTTATGAAGGACGCAGTGCATTGATTAAAACTAATATCGGCAGTGCAGTGCTTTACGGTTATGATTTTAATTTTAATTACAACTTCTATAAAAGTTTTGTTGCATACGGAGTGATGTCTTATGTAAGAGGCGAAGATACTGAAGAAAATCTGAACCTGCCTCAGATACCTCCTCTGAATTTCAGAATCGGAATGAAATTTTCACTTCCCGGCTTTATTTATGCGGATCTGAATTCTGTTATATATGCGAGGCAATCTAACACTGCGCTTTCCGAAATATCAACCGCCGGTTTTGCAGTTTTTAATGCTGAATTCAGTACGCAGTATTTTGGGTTTAAAGGAACAGGTGAAACTAAATATTTAGTAACAGCTGGTGTTTCAAATATACTTGATAAAGAATACAGAAATTTTCTCACGACTAACAGAGGTTCATATACTTCCGAATCCGGCATTAATCTGTTTATTAAATTCAAAATAGATATGTAAACGTTACTGCCCCGTTTATACGAAATCACTAATTTCCCTTTTTCTTCATACAGAAAAGTATACAATTATTTTTGAATTTAATTTATCTCCGGACACATGTATTTTTATATGCAATAAAATGAAGGAGGTAAATTTAAGATGAAAACCAGCTTAATATTAACAGTTGCATTACTGTTAAACTGCTTATTCCCCGTAAGATCATTTTCTCAGATATCAGAAGAAGAATCCGCAATAATTATCAGCATGAAAGATAAAGAAAAGCTTACTTATGATGTTTATTATTCGCTTAATGAAAAATACAATTCGGATATTTTCAAAAAGATGATACAGAATGAACTTCAGCACAAGGAACTTTCAGCCGGACTTGCCGGGAAATTCGGAATTAACATTTCTGTAAATTCAGATAATGAAGTCGGGAAGTTTTCCAATCCGAAAGATCAGAATATTTATGATGAAATGATGAGATACGGAGGCTATTCTCTTCTTGATGCATTCAGAGCCGGTGCCAGAATGGAAGAAATAAACATAAGCGAGCAGTCGGATTACATATCTAAATCTTCCGATGAAGAAGTAATAAAAGTGTTTGAAATTATTGAGAAGGGTTCTGAAGAGCAGCTGAGAACTTTTGTAAGGGAACTTCAGGAAGAAGGAATTACATACAAGCCTAACAAGCTTTCGCAGGAAGAATATGACAGGATTGTATCCGTTAAGGATGAAAACAAAGCCAAAAAGGACAAGAATAACTGAAATTACAGTTTCAGCTTAATAATTAATTTTTTGGTTTGCAGATCATACGTGAAACAGACAGTACTTTTCTGAAGGGAAAGTATATTATTAAAAACAGATGTACAGATGTAAAAAATACAGGAACAATCAGACTCCGGCAAACCTCTGAATTATTTTATACATTCTGCTGAAAAAATATTTTCAGTAAATATTTTAGTCTTGAAGTAAATACCCGTATTAGCTAATTTTATGTAGCAAAATAATATAGTATTAAATTAAATATTATCATTATGAGCAATGCAAACAGAAATCTTAACATCACAAAAGCCAGCCACATTTCCTCCACTCTCAGAAATGCAATAATATTCGGAGATCTGAAGCCGGGTGAAAAAATAACCGAGAGCAGAATCTCAAAAAAGTTCAACACAAGCCATATACCCGTCAGAGAAGCGCTTAAACAGCTTGAGAGAGAAGGTTACATTGAGAGCAAGCCGTATTCAGGCAACAATGTCCGCAGCACAAGCTATCATAATCTTGCCGAATACAATACTATTCACAAAATGTTTATCAGAAACTTTCTGAAACCTGCTGTACAGCAGTACACTGAAGCTGATTTCAGGAAGTTTAACGAGATAATAAAGAAAATGGAAAAGAGCGTTGATTACAGGGAAGCAAGTCTGCTTATGATTGAACTCAATGAACTGCTTTATGAACCTGTAAAGATGCCTTATATGTCTCTTCTGCTTAAGAAATTTTTATATGATAATCTGATTTACATCAGTATTTATCTTAAGGAGATTTCGAAAGGAAACATTAATACTGAAGCAATAAAAAAGTTTCTGAAGCTCTGCCGGGATAAAAAGATTAAAGAAGCAGTTTCGTTCTGGATAAAAACCCAGGATGAAGAGACAAAAGTGCTTATAGATCACTTTAAAAAGGAAATAAAGGAAAAATTTTTCCTGTAACAAAATTTAAAAATATTAAAACTGAAATCTTATGAATGCAAACGGAACATTAATAAAGGAACTTGCCGATAAATACGGGAGAGAGAGGACATCATTGCTGCCGATATTTCAGGGAATTACAGACAAGAATAATTACCTTACGGAGGAAGATCTGACTCAGATAGCGGCAGAGCTGCATTTATCCGGAGCGCAGGTATTCGGCACAGCATCGTTTTATTCTTTTCTTAACATGGTGCCGAGAGGGAAATACGTAATCAGAGTTTGCAAGACTATATCATGCGATATGAAAAACAGGAGAGAAATAACAGAACAAATTGAAGATATGCTTAAAATCAGTACAGGCGAGACCACAGAAGACAAAAAATTTACGCTGCTTTATACAAACTGTATGGGCTGGTGCGATAAAGCTCCGAGCATGCTTATAAATGAAACACCGTATACAAATCTCACTCCGGCAAAAGTTCAGACCATATTAAAAGAATATATTGAAAAAGAATAACAAATTATTTCGGGAGATAATAAAATGACAGAAGGAAAGAAAATTAACAGAATAGACAGTATTTTCAAAGAATATGCTGACGATAAGTTTGATTATCTGAAAATGATAAGCGAAATGTCGAATGATAAAATAATCAGGGATTTAACTGAATCCGGTTTGAGAGGAAGAGGAGGTGCAGGATTCCCGACCGGAGATAAATGGAAATATGCAGCAGCCGAGCCCGGAGACGAAAAATACGTTATCTGCAATGCGGATGAAGGCGAACCCGGTACGTTTAAAGATAAAGAAATTCTCATGAAAGTACCTCACAAAGTGCTTACAGGTATGACTGCATGTGCAAAGGTAACAGGTGCGAAAAAAGGCTACATATATCTGAGATGGGAATATAAATTCATGAGAAATGATCTGCAGAAATTCACTGATGAGTTTAACAGGGTTCTGAAAGATATGAATATAGATTTTGAAATAGGAATTGTTACCGGCGCTGGCGCTTATGTCTGCGGAGAGGAAAGCGCTTTGTTTGATTCGATGGAAGGAATGCGCGGAGAGCCGAGAAACAAACCTCCGTTTCCGACTGCAAGCGGATTTATGAATAAGCCTACAGTCATAAATAATGTTGAAACTTTTGCGGCTTCGACTATGATACTGCTGTTCGGAGGAAAGAGCTATGCAAAGCTCGGTACGGATTTTTCGCACGGTTCAAAATTATTCTGTGTCTCGGGAGATACAGATAAGCCGGGGATATACGAACTCGAGTTAGGAATGACACTTCACGAATTTGTGGAAAAATTCGGTGACGGAGATACAAAAGCTGTATCGGTCGGAGGAGTCTCAGGAGCGCTTGTTCCGAGAAAAAAATTCAAGGATACTGTAATTGGCTGGGAAGGTGTGCCTACCGGAGGAGCAATGATACTCTTCAACAGTACACGTTCAATTTATCATATTCTTCACAACTATCTGGAATTTTTTGAGGAGGAATCATGCGGCCAGTGCACGCCGTGCAGAATCGGCTGCCAGCAGCTGAGGAAAGGAATAGAAGAAATAAAGAAGGGTGAAATGGATCCGTCTTATCTGGATACACTTTCAAACCTGAGCAAAGTAATGAATGTAACCGCAAAGTGCGGACTGGGTCAGTCGGTAATGAATCCTTTTACTTCTGCGGTAACCAATTTTAAAGAAGAGCTGTTATATTAAAATTCAAAACTTACAATTGAGATGAAAAAATTAATAAACTTAACTATCGATGATCAGAAAATTGCCGTAATGGAAGGAACAACTATACTTGAAGCAGCAAAAAAATCAGGGATTAATATTCCTACTTTGTGTTATCACGAAGACCTGTGTATAGCAGGAAACTGCAGAATTTGTAT
Source organism: Ignavibacteria bacterium (assembly GCA_016788375.1). Lineage (GTDB taxonomy): Bacteria > Bacteroidota > Ignavibacteria > Tepidaquicellales > Tepidaquicellaceae > JAEUSI01. The sequence continues at coordinate 46,678 of JAEUSI010000005.1, forward strand.
TGTCGAACAGGAAAATACCAGAGCTTTGCCGGCTGCATGTGCCACACCCGTGACCGAAGGTATGGTTATTTCCACAACAAGTTCAAAAGTAAGAAATGCAAGAAAATATCTTGTTGAACTCCTTTTATCCGAACACAATGCAGACTGTACTGCCTGTGTTAAAAACAGACACTGTGAACTTCAGACTCTTGCAGAACAAAATCATATCAGAGAACATACCTTTATAGATCTAAAGTTTGATAAAAATTATACTATAGACAAATTAAGTCCGGCTATTATTATTGACTACAGTAAATGCATCAGATGTCAGAGATGCGTAAGAACCTGCGAGGAAATTCAGTCAATTAGCGCATTAAGCGCTGCTTACAAAGGCAAGGATATGAAGATTACTACTTTCTTCGAAAAGCCAATCAATACCGTTGTATGCTCGACTTGCGGTCAGTGCGTTGCTCACTGTCCGACAGGCGCTCTTACTGAACATTTTTACATTGACGAAGTATGGGATGCAATTAACAATCCGGACAAGCATGTTGTTGTTCAGACTGCGCCGTCTATTCGCGTTGCTCTGGGTGAAGAGTTCGGAATGCCTCCCGGATCAATTGTAACCGGGAAAATGGTTTCTGCTCTGAAAAGAATAGGATTTGACAGTGTTGAGGACACTGATTTTACGGCGGACCTGACTGTGATTGAAGAAGGAAATGAACTCTTAAGAAGGCTGAAATCGAAAATTGTGGATAAAGATCCGAATGTAAAACTTCCGATGATTACTACCTGCTCCCCTGCCTGGGTAAAATACTGCGAGCATGCATTCCCGGATCAGCTGGATCATCTGTCAACATGCAAATCTCCGATGTCTATGTTCGGAGCTTTATCAAAGACTTATTATGCAGAAAAATTCAAAATTGATCCCGCAAAAATCGTATCCGTAGCAATAATGCCGTGCATCGCAAAGAAATTCGAAAGCAACCGTCCCGAAATGAATGCAAGCGGTTACAGGGACACGGATTATGTCCTGACAACTCGTGAATTAGCTGTAATGATTAAACAGGCAGGTATAGATTTCAACAAGCTTCCTGAAACTAACTTTGATTCTCTGATGGGTGTTGCTTCAGGAGCAGGAATGATATTCGGAAATTCCGGAGGCGTCATGGAAGCTGCTCTGAGATGCGCATATGAAATAGTCGTGGGAAATGACATTCCGTTTAAAGATCTTTCGATTACTCCTCTGCACGGAAGCGAAGGTGAAATAGTCGAACTTTCGCTTACTTTCAGAGACACAAAACCGGAATGGAGTTTTCTTGAAGGTGTGACAGTCAATCTTGCTCATGCCAATATGCTGAGCAATGCATATAAAATAATGAATGAAGTAAAGGATGGAAATTCCAAGTATCATTTCATAGAGATAATGTCCTGTCCGAACGGATGCATCGGCGGTGCAGGCCAGCCTCTGCCTACAAGCAGGGAAAAGAGAGCTGCAAGAAAAGATGCAATTTACAAAGGGGAAAAACAGATTGAGATAAGGAAAGCGCAGGATAATCCGCAGATAGTGAATGTGTATGATGATTATCTCGGAAAACCTCTTGAAGAAAAAGCTCATAAACTTCTGCACGTTCCGGGATTTACTCCGAGGAAGCGGCATTAAATTTTCCCGGAGATATATTCAGTAACTTCAAAAATTAAAGCCATGAAAAATTTAATTTTCAAATCGGTGAGTGCCCTGGTATTTATGCTGATTTATATTCCGGCTGTATTTTCACAGGGCAACTTCTATTATTTTAAAAACGCTAATATGAATATTCCTTTACCCGCCAACTGGGTTGCAAGCGAACATATTCTGCTTTTATTAATGCCCAGGAATGAAGAACTGCAGCTGAAAATTGAACTGGTTCCGGAAGTCAGTCTGAAAGATGAGGTGTTGAATACGATAAATGAATTTAAAAACTTATATCCGGATGATACAACTTATGTATTAAATGATTTTGTTGTAAATAAATTAATAATAAAGGAAATCAGCAAGGTGATAAACGGAGAAAAATTAAATTACTTTATTATCAGCACTCCTGATAATCAGATTGTAAAGATTCATTATATTGCACCAAAGGATATTGCTTTGAAATACAACGGCGATATTCAGAAAATAATCAAGAACCTGAAGTTAAAAGGTTAATTTATAAAATTCCAAACAGTAAAAAAACTTACGGGGGATTTATGAAAAAGAAAATAACGTCAGTTGTTTTTTTTGTACTGGTAATCTTAACGGTTGTTCCGTCTGCTTTTTCACAGAATAAAAATCCTACAGACAAATTGCCGACAGATAAAGCAGTACAGGAAAATTACAATATAGAAGGTATTTTTCAGTGTGACTGGAACGGAAAATATTATGTAAGACAGATCGGGAATGAAATACTTTGGTTCGGAGAGGATGACAGTGTAAGTCCGCTCTGGTCAAATGTTGCTCACGGAACAATAAACGGTAATGTATTAACAGTTATCTGGGGGGATGTTCCGAAAGGAAGCATTATGCAGCACGGAAATCTTGTAATACAGATAAATTCAAACGACAATTTCACTTTGATTTCGCAGGACGGGGATAATTTCGGAAGTTCTGTCTGGAACAGGGTTAATCCGTAATCTGAACTGACTGTTACAATATTTCATAAACTGAAAACCTGCTTTTGAAAAAAACAGGCTTAAAGATTGATTTATTCCGTATTTCATTAATTAAAGCATTGTATTCTCTGATTTTACATTGCTAATCAAGCACTTTATAATTATTTTTGTTTAAAACAATTCCTTAATGGCTAAAGGTTATAATGTTCTATTTGTAACAAGTGAAGTATTTCCATATTCAAAAACAGGCGGTTTGGCAGATGTTTCAAATTCCCTCCCCCAGGCTTTAAATTCACTCGGAAATGACGTAAGAATTATAAGTCCTAAATATGGTCAGCTTGATGAAAGACGGCTTCAGATTCATGAAATTAAGCGTCTGAAAGAATTAAAAATAAATGTTAACAGGAAAGACACGAGATTCAGCATAAAATCTTCCTTTATTCACGGAAAGAATACCAAAGCCCAGATGTATCTTGTCGAAAGCAATGATTATTTTAAGAATAAAGGTATTTATCAGAATTCAAAGACCAAGAAAGATTTTTCAAATAATGATGAACGGTATCTGTTCTTTTGTAAAGCCGTAATCGAAATTCTTGAAATTCTTCAGTGGAAGCCGGATGTGATTCACTGTAATGACTGGCAGACAGGTCTTATTCCAGCTTTTATAAAAACTCTTTATAAAAATAATCCTTATCTTTCTGACATTAAAACTGTTTTCACAATTCACAATCTTGCTTATCAGGGTAATTTTCCGAAATCAACATTTGTAAAGACTGAAATGCCGGATTCAGTGCTGACGGAAAAAGGAGGGCTTCATTTCGGACAGTTCAGTTTTCTCAAAACCGGACTGAATTACGCGGATAAAATAAGCACTGTAAGCCAGAAGTATTCCGAAGAAATCAGATCTGACAAGGAATTCGGATGCGGACTGCAGGATGTGCTTAATTCCAGAAAGAAAGATATTGTGGGTATTTTAAACGGCATTGATTACTCAATATGGAATCCGACTGTAGATAAACTTATTCCGTACAGATATACTTATCAGGAAGTTCCTTTAAAGTATGAGAACAAAAGAGAACTTCTCGAAAAATATAAAATCGAATATAACGAAGATATTCCTCTGATAGGTGTTATCAGCAGGCTTGTTGATCAGAAGGGATTTGATCTGATAGAAAAGGTGATTCCCCTGCTGATGAAAGAAAAAGTTCATATGATTATACTTGGAACAGGCGAGGAAAAGTATCATAAGTTTTTAAAGAAAGTTGAAAAAAAATATAAATCGAAACTTGCCGTTCATATAGGTTTTGACGAAGATCTTGCTCATCATATAGAAGCTTCTTCCGATATGTTTCTTATGCCGTCAAAATACGAACCCTGCGGGCTTAATCAGATGTACAGCCTGAAATACGGAACCGTTCCGATTGTCAGGAATACCGGCGGGCTTTCCGATACTATCATTGATTACAGAAAACCGAAAGGAAACGGATTTCTCTTTGACAAATATGACCCGAACGAACTTATGAAAACCGTCAAAACTGCGCTTAACCTTTTTAAGGACAAGAATAAATGGAATAAGCTTGTAAGAGAAGGTATGTCTCTTGATTTTTCATGGAAAGTTTCCGCTCTGAAGTATATGAAACTTTACAAAGATGTTTCCTCAAAGTAAAATTGCCGATGCAGAAAGCTATTTTTCTTGACAGGGACGGTACAATTAACGAAGAAGTAAACTATTTAAAAAAAATCAGCGATATCAGAATTTTTCCCGGTGCTGTAAAAGCTCTTCAGAAATTCAAATACTTAGGTTACTTAAATATTGTCATTACTAATCAGTCGGGAGTTGCAAGAGGATTTCTGAGTGAAGAACAGCTGAATTATATACACTCTGAATTGAAGAATATTCTGACCAGCAGCGGCGAATGCCTGATTGATGATATCTTTTATTCGCCTTATCACGCTGAAGGGATTATTGATAAATATAAAATACAGAGTCCAGACAGAAAACCCGGTACGGGCATGATTTCTAAAGCCTGTTCAAAGCATAATATTGATTTGCAGGAATCATATTTTATAGGTGACAGTTTTACCGATATGCTGTGCGCTCAAAACGCAGGACTGAAAAAAATCCTCGTGAAAACAGGTTATGGCGCAGCTGACCTTATTAAGTGCGCTGATAATAATCTCAGTGTGGAATATACAGCTGATGATTTGCTTGATGCTGCGGATTTTATAGAAAAATCTTTTCAGAACGTTTAAATTAAAATTAACTTTTCCGGATTAATTGAAAATAAATAATAAGAGCCGAAATAAAATTTTTAAGATGTATCATTGCTTCGGCATGTTTCTTGTCGCCGCAATGCTGATTTCATTTCAAAGCTGTGAGAACAATCCTAACGATCTCGGATTAAGCTTTATCCCTTCTGATGATACTACATCCGTAAGGTTTCTGGATTCTGAAACTGACAGTATGACGATTACTTACGATAATTACAGACAGTATATAAATACATATCTGTCTGATTTGCTTTTGGTGGGAAACTATCAGAGTTATCAGTCCAGCTTTTTGTTAAAGTTTTATCAGATTACACAGGATTATGACAGTTCGGAAGTTTTGTCCGCTTCTTTGAAGCTCAGATACGGAGGCTATTACTTTAAGGATGAAAACGGTCAGACTGACTTTAATATTTATAACGTAGTTTCTGATCTGAATTACGCTACCATTACATATGATTCGGTTTCTTCTTCGGATTTCGGCAGTAAATCTGTCGGAAGTTTCAGCGGTGTTGTTCCGGATTCGACATATCTTGAATTGACCATAGATAACAATACTGTCAGAGACTGGTTAAATTATTCTGCTGATACTTCTTATGCTGTTAAAAATAACGGAATTGCTTTTCTTCCGAATATGAGTTCTTCAACAATAAAAGGATTTTTTCTTATTAACAATAATGTTGAATACATTCCGACTTTGACGGTAATTGTTTCGAAAAACGGTGACATTGACACGCTGAAATTAAACACATCTGTCGGTCTGTTTCTGTCTAATGCTCCTGCGTCAATAATTCCCCCGGAAAGATTCCTTCTTCAGAACGGAATCGGTTATAAAAATATTCTGAAATTTGATTTGTCAAAACTTCCGGCAAACGTGATAATTAACAATGCTAATCTTCAGTTCACTCTGGATAATTCGGAATCTTTTATTTCTTCCGGAACCGACAAGCGGATGGTTATAGGCATGGTTACCGACAGCACCACAAAAGACGACAGTTTGTTTTTTGACTGCTATATTCAGGATTCAGTTTTGTATAATGTTAACCTGAACTCTGTCTTTCAGAGATGGAACTCGGGAGTTATGCCCAATCTCGGGATTACAATCAGAAATGCTGATCAGAAGGAAAATCTCGATAACTTTGCAATTTTTTCACCGCTGTATTCCGATCCGAATAAAAGACCTCATTTAAAAATCACCTATACTTTGAGGAATTAATCATGAAGATAAAACTTATTTTAATATTCATTTTTTCTTTTATAGGTTTACGCGGATATTCACAGGTCTCTAATGAATTTCCCGGAGGTTCTCCTTATTCAATTTTCGGAATGGGCGATCTGAATTATTATACAAGCGCCAGAACTTATTCGATGGGAATTTTAGGAACTTCTCTTTTCGGAAATTACGTAAATACTTACAATCCTGCCGCTCTTACTAAACTCAGGAATACTATTATCACGACAAATTTTAATTACGGATTCTTAAGGTCTGTAAATGACATTTCACAGAATGAAGTGTCCGACGGCAATGTCCTTGGTATAAATCTGGGAATTCCGTTTGATCAGGTTAGAGGATGGGCTATGTCTCTCGGATTTAATCCAGCCACGCTCGTAAATTATAAAATCAAACTGCTTGAAAGTATCGGCGGAGAAGAGTATTCGCAGACTTATTCCGGAAACGGAGGCCTTTCCAGAATCAGCATCGGAATGAGTTATAATGTTCTGAGAAAAATAAGCATCGGTCTGGAATATGATTATGCATTCGGTGAAATAATGAGGCTTAATTATATAAATTTTAATAATTCAGGTTATACAAATACATTGATAAGAAAGGAAACCGATTTTCAGAATTCGTTTATGAAAGCCGGAATAATTTTTGAAATTGGCAAACTGCTGAATAATCTGAAAATAAGAAATCTTTCTTTAGGATTTGCTTACCAGTCGGGATTTGATCTTAGTACAAGGCAGGACGGGATTTATACTACAGCAACCGGAATCGATACGGTTTTTCTGAAACAGGGTTTAACTTCGTTCCCGGCTTCATACAGTGCTGGAATTTCTAACTTATTCGGAAATAAATATCTTGTAAGCGCTGATATTGCGATGCAGGACTGGAGCAATTTCACCGAACTCAGCGCGTCTGCAACAAATTATTTTACATCTTACAGAGCCGGTATCGGAATGGAAATATTTCCTGATCCGGAAAGCGTGACTTTTTTCGGAAGAATGACTTACAGGCTCGGAGGTTTTTATGAGAAGTCGTATTATCAGGTGAAAGGTCAGGACATAACCGGCTTCGGAATCAGAGGAGGCGTAAATGTACCTATCAGTACTTACAATTCTCTGGATTTCGGAGTAAATTATTCCGTCAAGGGTACTTCCGATAACGGACTTATCAAGGATGAATTTCTAAATTTTACAGCCGCCGTAAACTTCGGAGAACTCTGGTTTATCAGACCGAGAGATGAAGATAAATAAATAAACTAAATTTTTTTCAAAGAATATTAATACTTTCTGAAATGGAATCTGTAAATCATAATCTTAAAGATTACGACAGCGAAATTTTTGAAGCCGTAAAGAACGAAACAAGAAGGCAGGCTGAAAAGCTGGAGCTTATAGCTTCGGAAAATTTTGTTTCACATGCTGTCATTCAGGCGCTTGGATCGGTTCTGACAAATAAGTATGCCGAAGGCTATCCCGGCAAAAGATATTACGGAGGATGCGAATATGTTGATGTTGCCGAAAATCTCGCCAGAGACAGGGCAAAGAAATTATTCGGAGCCGAATATGTAAATGTTCAGCCTCATTCGGGAAGTCAGGCGAATATGGCCGTTTATTTTACTCTCGTAAAACCTGGTGATAAGGTTATGGGAATGGATCTTTCGCACGGCGGACATCTTACTCACGGTTCTCCCGTTAACTTTTCCGGACAGCTGTATAATTTTACCCAGTACGGTATTAATCCCGAAACTGAATTACTCGACTATGATTTAATCGAACAGGTTGTATTAAAGGAAAAACCGAAGATGATTACTGTAGGCGCCAGCGCTTATTCAAGAAATATTGATTATAAAAAATTCAGGGAAATAGCTGATAAAACAGGCTCTTTTCTGTGGGCTGATATTGCTCATCCCGCCGGATTAATTGCAAAAAAACTTCTTAATGATCCCGTACCTTACTGTCATATTATCACAACTACTACTCACAAAACTCTCCGCGGTCCGAGAGGCGGAATGATTTTGATGGGAAAGGATTTTGAAAATCCCTTCGGTCTAAAAGCTCCTAAATCAGGACGTACAAAAATGATGAGCGAACTGATTGATTCTATGGTTATGCCGGGTATTCAGGGCGGTCCGCTTATGCACGTCATTGCCGCCAAAGCCGTCGCATTTAAAGAAGCTCTTGAAGATGATTTCCTTGTTTATGCTAAACAGGTAATTAAAAATGCTCAGGCATTTGCAAATAAAATGATTTCTCTTGATTATAAAGTAATATCCGGAGGAACTGATAATCACTTATTCCTTATTGACCTCAGAAATAAAAATATTTCCGGCAAAGCTGCTCAGGAAACGCTTGATGAAGTCGGCATTACATGCAATAAAAACTCGGTTCCTTTTGATGACAAAAGCCCTCTCATAACAAGCGGTGTAAGAATCGGAACTCCTGCTCTTACTACAAGAGGAATGAAAGAAGCTGAAATGGAGCAGATTGCAGAGTTTATTGACAGGGTAATTTCTGATTCTAAAAATGAAAATGTAAAAAAAGAAGTAAGTGAAGATGTAAAAAGTCTTACGTCGAAGTTTAAACTTTATGATGATCTGAAAATCGGTTAGCGGACAATTTTAACATTAACTATGGTTACTGATCCTGAAGCGGACAATACTGATTATGAAGTGACAAATGAAACCGAAATGACTTTCATTGAACATCTGGAAGAACTTCGGTGGAGAATTATAAAATCAGCAGCCGGAATAATTATAGGCGGAATAATTGCAGGCATTTTTATTACGAGGATTATGGATGATATTCTCCTTCTTCCCGCTGCGCAGACTGTCCCCCCGCTCAAACTTCAGAATATTAAGCCTTTCGGACAGTTTTCTCTTTATATGGAAGTAATAGTTTTCTCCGGCGTGATACTGAGTCTCCCTAATATTTTGTTTCAGATCTGGAAATTTATCGAACCTGCGCTTAAGCCTTCTGAAAGAAAATATATTTCGTCAATTGTGCTCTTTTCATCGGTTTGTTTTTTAGCCGGAGTCGTGTTTGCTTATTTTGTCCTTCTTCCGACAGCTTTATCTTTTTTCGCGACAGTCGGTTCTTCCATCATTGACAATAATATTGCAGTTGACGAGTATTTCAGTTTTATAATTTCCACTATGATTGCTGCCGGTCTGGTTTTCGAACTTCCGATGATTTCATTTTTTCTTTCAAAAATCGGGATACTGAAGCCCGAATTTATGCGCAAATACAGAAAGCATGCGGTCATAATAATCTTAATTGCAGCCGGCATTCTTACTCCGAGCCCGGATGTTACAAGCCAGCTCCTGCTTGCAGGACCTTTGTTTGTATTATATGAAATAAGCATTATCATTTGCAGGTTTTCTCAGAAAAAAAACATCACTGAAACTTCTCCGGAAGGTTATAATAAATAAAAACATCTTAATTTGAATTTAAACAGGATTTCCGAACCGGTCAGAACAGAATTAAAAGAATTTGAAAATCAGTTTGCTGATGTACTTAAAACAAGAGTTGCTCTCATTGACCTGATTACAAAGTATATTCTCAGGCAGAAAGGCAAGAAAATCAGGCCTATACTGGTTTTGCTCTCGGCAAAACTCTGCGGGGAAATTAACAGAAGAACCTATATTGCGGCAAATCTCGTCGAGCTGCTTCATACGGCAACTCTCATTCATGATGATGTCGTGGATGATGCAAAAACCAGAAGAGGAATCGCTTCCGTTAATGCCGTCTGGAAAAACAAGGCATCCGTCCTTATCGGTGATTATCTGCTTTCCAAAGGACTTCTTCTTTCTCTTGAAAACAATGAATATGATTTTCTTCAGCTTACTTCCGAAGCCGTAAAAAGAATGAGTGAAGGCGAGCTTCTTCAGATTCAGAAAGCAAGAAATTTTGATGCCACCGAAGAAACTTATTTCAGGGTTATTTCCGACAAGACTGCGTCACTTATTAAAACCTGCTGCAAACTCGGCGCTCTGAGCACTGCAAAAGACAAAACAGATATTGACAGACTCGGAAGTTTCGGCGAGAATATCGGCATTTCGTTTCAGCTGAGAGATGATATACTGGATTATACGGGAAGAAAAAAGCTTCTCGGTAAATCAACGGGAAATGATCTCAAGGAAAAAAAGTTTACTCTGCCGCTTATTGTCGCGCTCCGCAATGCCCCGAAGAAAAAATCCGCCGGGATTATGAAACTGATAAAAAGCGACCGTACAAAAAAATTCGATGAAGTTTATGAGTTTGTTGTTGAATTCGGAGGCGTTGATTATGCGCTCAAGAAAGCGGATGAATATTCATCCGCGGCGAAAACTGCTTTGAATGATTTCAAAAGCAGCGACGTGAAAGATGCTATGATCGGGTTTGTGGAGTTTGTAAGCAGAAGAGATTACTGATTTATGAATCAGACTCTCCTGCAGCTTAATATTTGATTTTAACTTTTCCTGTAATTTAAAAAATTATTTCTTCAGCTCTTTTCTTCTTTTTAAAATAGAAATAAAGAATCCGAGCACAAGCACTCCTGTACCGATCCATAATACATTGATGAACGGCTTTACGGATGCTGTGAGTACAAGCGTTTCATCGGTTCTGTGATTATGCGATGTATTGTTCTTGTTTACGACTGCGATAGTTGCCGTAGTTCCGCCTTCTTCCTCGCCCTTAATTGACATTTTTACAAAATAAAATCCGTAAACATCATTTCCCGTAATACCCGCAGCAAGATATTCCGGATTGCCGTCGGTGTATTTAATCTTAGGCTCGAGTGTTTCGGTGAATTTGCTGTCCTTTACTTTTATAATTGCTCCGATTGTGTAATTACCGGAACGGATTTCTTCACCTCCCATATCCAGATTGTATGTATTAAAATCATTAAACTGGATTGAAACATCTCCGACTTTTTTCTCTTCGCCTTTTTTAAGTTCGATAAGTTCATCCTGCGAGAACACCTCCGGCTCGACAAGACCCATCGGAGACAGATACAAATCCTTCGTGACAAAATTTGCAATGTCCGGATTTTTCATTACTCCTTTGGAATATTCGCTGTAATACATTACCGGCTGAAGAAGCATTTCTTTGTTGTCCTTTTCAATCTTAACGTTAAAATGATATTTGGTATCGGTTTTATTGTTAGGATCTTCAAATGGCGTTGCGCCGAGATAAGTCAGAGTATATCCGAAAGCATCCTGCGGTTTATTCAGCTCGAGAGAAATATTTTCGTCTTCGCTGTATTTGGACGAACCGATAATTCCGAGAAAAACCAGTGCAAGTCCGATATGCGCTGTATAGGCTCCGATTGAAGTTTTGTTTTTTCTGAATGCATTGACGGCTAATTCCGCATTAACAAAGAATGTAAAAAGAGCGGCGAGTGCAAACAAAGCAATTAGAAAATCCTGAACTCCGATGAAAACAAGTCCTAATGTTACAACGATTGCAAGCGAAAGCGGAAATATAAGGCTTTTGAAAAATCTTTTTTCGTCATCCTGCTTCCATTTCAGCAAAAGGCTTATTCCGTTAATGAGCGCTATCATTATTGCAATGGGAAGATTCATCTTATTGTAAAATGTAGCGTCAATCGTTCCCTTCTGAAATATCGGCCATGTCGTCCCCGCTAATATCACAAGCGCGGCTGCACAAAGGGTTATCGATCCGATAAAAAGCGTTGATTCCCGCGAAAGCATTTTATTAGGTTCGGCGTTAAGTGCTTTGAGCTCCTTGTATCTGTATAATATTGCGGCTATTGAAATCAGAGTGAACAGTGAAATAAATACTATTAAAGCCAGATATACTTCATATCCGGGATCTACAAATGAGTGAACGGATGAATCGCCGAGTATTCCGCTTCTTGTAAGAAATGTCGAATACAGCACAAGCAGGTAAGAAGCTATGCACAGCACAAGATTCGTTTTCTTGTATCCGCCTGTTCTTCTCTGCGCAATCATTGTATGAATTGCGGCAACGATTACAAGCCATGGTATAAATGATGAATTTTCCACCGGATCCCATGCCCAGTATCCGCCCCAGCCCAGCACACCGTATGCCCAGTATCCGCCCATCATAATTCCTAGACCCAGTATCATTCCGGAAAACAAAAGCCACGGCATCGAAAATTTAATCCAGTCATTGTATCTGTTCTTCATAAGCGTTCCGATTGCAAAGCAAAACGGAGCTGCAAGCGATGAAAATCCGAGGAACAGCGTAGGCGGATGTATTACTATCCAGAAATTCTGAAGCAAAGGATTTAGTCCTCTTCCCTCCGGCGGAATAAATCCGACTTCGACTTCACCGGCAAATTTTTCCCATATATACAGAAACGGGGATTTCAGAATTAATATCAGTCCCAGAAAGGAAACTATCAGCGTGAAAATGCTCATTACCTGAGCTTCAAGCCTGTCGCCTCTCGATACGTAATTAAGGAGAAAAATTCCGATTATCGCAGTCATTGTTGTCCACAGCATGAAACTTCCCTCCTGCCCAGAATAAAATGTAGACATAAGCAGAGGAAGCTGCAGCTCCGAATTGCTCTGCTCCCATACGTATGCATACTGATACTGATGTGTAAGTATCAGATACATGAAAAATGCAGCCGTCGACAATATTCCTATCGCAGTTACATGATAAAAGAATCTTCCCGTTTTCAGAAATTTTTCCTTTCCCATGTGGGTAAGGAAATAAAACAGGCTCGAAAGTACTGCCGTAGTAAAAAAAATGTAAACCAGAAATTTACCTGTCATAATTTAACTCCCCTTTTTTTGCTGAATCTCTTTACCGTCAGCTTCATATTTTGAAGGACATTTTGTTAAAACTTCTTTTGCATGAAAATAACCGTCTTTTACTTTGCCTTTCGCCACAACTGCTTCAGCCACGTCAAAGTTATTCGGCTTAGCGCCGTCAAGGACAACCTTCATTTCATTGTTAAAATCATCTCTCATGTAAAATGAAAATGTGTTTGTCTTTGAGTCAAAACCCGATTCCTTATCTTTAAGCCACTGACCTTTTACTTCAACTGTCCTCATTCTGTCTTTTGCTTCGCTGAAATTTACATACTCTATCTTGCTGTCCATAAATGACATAAACCCTATCACAAGAAAAACCAGAATGATTAATACTCCCGTAATTGTTTTTGCTTTTTTTGACATGATATTTTTTCCTTCTGCTGTTTAAAACTTGTCTTTTTAATCACTGATATTTTTTGTCGGATCAGTTTTAATTTAACTCTTCGAGTTTTTTAATTTTTTTATCCATACTCCTTATATATCCGAATATGCCGATCCAAATAATTAACACTATAAATAAGACAACATACATCGAATTTGTTTCCAGAAAATCATAAATTGAACTCATTAATCTTCGGTATTTTTTAATTTATATAATTCTATTTTTTCTATTCTGATTTTCAGATTCAGCATCCATAAGTACAGCATCGTAAAGCCGACGAGTGAAGTCAGAAAAACAGTCAGCATTGTACTGTTCATATGAATTTTCCCCTGATTGTTGATAATCGGATCCGGATGTAGGCTTTCTACAAGCCGAGGCATTATAAATACAAAGAACGGAACCGTTACAGCCGCAATAATTGAATATACAGATGAAAGCTTTGCGCGCTGCTCCGGCGAATCAATTGCCGACCTCAGCGCAAAATATGCTCCGTATATCATCAGAAGAATAAATATGGAAGTCTGTCTCGGATCCCAGTTCCAGAATGATCCCCAGTTGAACTTCGCCCATAATGAACCTGTTGCAGTTGCAAGTATGCAGAACAAAAATCCGAGCTGCGCTGATGAAAATGATTTTATGTCGTAATCAATTTCCCTCGTTTTTAAATATCTGATCGAATACCACATTGACATAAAAAATGCAAGCACTGATATCCATGACATCGGCACATGAAAATACAGTACTCTCGCTTTGTCACCGAGCGCCGGTATTTCCGGAATCGGAAGTACAATTCCCGTTATTATAACAAATGTTATCAGTATAAATGTCAGTATTACAAAAAATTTATTCATTTACTTTTTCAGTTTATAAAAAATGCATTGTCTGTCATTTTTTTTATTCTGCTAAAATCATTAACAAGTCTGTTGATACCGGATGATATGAATACTTCCGCAACTTCCTCCGCGCTGTCGGGAATATTTATTTTTTATTCATTATTCAGGAATAAATCAGTTTGTCGGAACAGGCATTCCCATGCTTTTGTAAATATCCTCTATCTGCGTTTTATTCTTTATTGCTTCTGCGTTTGAAGGATCTGCTTCCAGTACTTTCCTGTAATATTTCAATGCAGGTCTGTACTTTTCCTTCGGCGGAAGATCCGCTTCAAACATCAGGTAATTGCCGGCAGCAAGGCACTTTGCCACAACTTTATTCTTGTTTTCGGCTGATTTGTCGGCTGAATAATTTGTAATGGCATCTTCGGCGCTTTTGACAAGCGTCTCGGCTTTTTCATCTTTCATATCAGATGACTTATTTTCTTTCTGTGTATTGTTTTCGGATTTTGGTGTTTTTGGAATTTCTGTACCCGGTGTTTTTGTGTCGCCTGTCGGCTTTTTCTCCTGCATTTTTGAACATGATGAAGCTAAGAACGAAAATAATAACAGAATTAAGATTTTTTTCATTTTTATGAGGTTGAGATGTTTTATTTATAATGCTAATGCTTAAAATTACTTTAAAATTTCCATTAAGCCAATACCTTACTTAATCCTCCCAGACGAATCTGAAAAGCATAAAAGAAGCAACAGTTATTACTATTGTATATGAAACAAGTATCATTAGCTCGCCGGAAAGTTTCTCCGTATCAATTCCGAGACTTGCAAGCTTTGTTGCGTTTATTACGGTTATCAGAAGCGGCAGAAGAACCGGAAATGACAGCACCGGATACAGTGTTCCTTTTGAATTTGCCTTTGAAATGATCGCCGCTATTATTGTCGATGCAGATACGAGTCCGAAATTTCCGAGCACTATTGTTATCAGAAATCCTGTCAGGTTTTTTATCGTATAATCTGTAATCAGAATAAATAATATCAGTATTAGAAAATTCAGTGCAAATGTCAGAACGAGATTAAAAAATAGCTTGCCCGTAAATACGGGTATTGAATCGGATGATAATTTCAGCGCGACGGATGTTTCCTTCTCTTCTTCCTTTACAAATGTTCTTGAAAGCCCGTTCGATGTCGTAAAAAATATCGAAATCCACAGAAGTCCCGTGAGTATTTCATTTTCCGTTTTCTCGTCTCCGAGAGCAAATCTTATTATTGAAATCGTCACAAGCACAAACATCAGAAGCGAATTGATGACGTATCTCGTCCGGAGTTCGGATTTAATGTCCTTTCTGAAAATCAGCACCGATGCCCTGATAGTTTTATTCATTACCTGTAATCCTCAATGTTTAATGTTCTGTCGCAAAGCTGTTTATCGTCTTCGTCGTTAGTGGCGATTATAAGTATTCCTTTTTCTTTCTGTGCGCCGGCAAACCTGTTCATTATTTCTATTCCGTATTTGTCAAGATTAGTCCTCGGCTCATCCATAAAGAGAATTTCAGGTTCATTTATAACTGCAAATGCAAGCTTAAGCCTTTGCTTCATTCCGGACGAATAATTCTTTACGAGTTCGTTTCTTTTATCATACAGGCTCACTTCATGCAGGAAAAAATTCACGCGTTCGTTTATAAATTCTTCTTTTTTATTTTCCTGTAATTTCAGTTCGTAAAAAAATCTGAGATTTTCAGATCCCGTAAGTTCATCATAAAGATTATAATACGGAGTCAGAAGCCCGGTTCTGAGAAACCAAGTTTCTGCATTGAGATCTTTCCCGTTTTCTCTGACAGTAATTCTGCCTTTGGAATTTTTTACAAGATTTGAAAGGACTTTAATCAGCGTGGATTTTCCGGTGCCGTTCCTGCCGGTTATTGTAAGAGATTCTCTGCTTGAAATTTTAAGATTTAGATTTTTGAAAATACTTTTTCCGGAGTAGGATTTCGAAATGTTATCACAGACTATTTCAATAATGTTCATTTATTATAGTAATTGAGATAAGATTATATGCTTTCAGCTCTGTATAATTCCGTGTGTCTCGGAAAGTCTCTGCTTTCTTCTCATCAGTGCCTGTTCATATCTCCGCTTCTCGTCTTCGGTTTCGGGAATTATTTCCGGGACTTTCATTGTCTTTCTTGTTTCCATGTCAATGCTGACAAAGGTCATATAAGCGCTGTTTGAATGAATAATCTCGCCTGTTCTTATTGATTCTATTTCAACTCTTACGCCGACTTCCATCGATGTATTGAATGCGCGGTTGACAGATGCCTTGAGCCGGACTATATTTCCGAGAAGAATCGGCTTGTGGAAATTCAGATTATCCACGGCAGCCGTAACAGCCACGGTATTGCAGTGCCTTGCAGCAGACAGCGCAGCGGAAATATCAATCCAGTGCATCAATCTTCCGCCGAGCAGATTGCCCAGTATGTTTGTGTCGTTAGGCAGTACAAGCTCTATCATTTCTACCTGTGAATTTTTAACTGTCTTCATTTTTTAATCAGTTTAATTAACGCAATCCTGATTTAAGATTTTTTACTTTGTAAAGAAGAGGGCTTGATGAAAAATATTTCTCGAATCTTTCAATTTCCTTTAATGCCGCTTCGTAATTCTTTTTTGAAATAAGAGCCTGGATTTTCCCGTAAAGCGCATCATCTGCATATTCGCTGTCAAAATACATCTCAAGCACATCGTCATAATAAACAATTGAAGATCTGTACTTTTCCATTGTATAATAAAGCTCCGCGCTCTTCAGCAGTTTTAAGGCAAGCTTGTTCTCCATCTCAGTGATTTTTCTCTCTGCTTCCGGTGTGTACTTGCTGCCCGGATACAGGTCAATAAAATTCTGAAATTCGGTTATGGCGTATCTCGTATATGTCTGATCAAGCGAATATTTCGGCGAAAGTTTGTAATAACTCATAGCAAGATGGTATCTCGCGTCTTCGGTAAAACTGCTGGAAGGATAATTTTTTACGATAGTTTCAAATTCATATACACCGAGTATGTATTCCTCCCTCTTGTAATAACTCATCCCGAGATAGTATACGGCTTTATCAATAATTTTGCTTCCCGAAAACTTGAGCTTAATCATATTAAAGTCGTCTATGGCGTCTAGATAATCGCCTTTATCATATCTTGCTTTTGCCTGTAAATATGCGCTTTCCGGATCGTCCGTGACAATTTTACTGCCTTCCGAAGATGAACATGAATTTAATAATACAGATGTGAAAAGAAGTATGATTGTTAATATTAATGAATATCCGTCATTTCTTCTGGTTTTGCCGATGTGAATCAAACTCTCCGTTTCTTAAATTTATAACAATTGTTATTTACTTCTTATTGAAAAAAACAAAATTATCGCTGCAGCCGATGCAAGTATTATCAATGCCGGGAAAATGAATCTGTCAGCCGTATCCTGCTCGGGTAGCTCTGACTGTAAAAAACCGTATCTTTTATCTTCTACATTGTTTCTGTCATCAAGATCAAAACTGTCTTCGGCTTTCTTTGAAACCTTATTTCCGTAAACCCTGGCAGAATCCCTTGAATCGTTTATTGTCAGTTCGTATGAAACTGAAATAACCCTCCTGACTTTTTTCGTTCCGATTACATTGTCTGTATAAACAGATGTATATTTTACGTCAAGTCTCGGATTGTCAATGTTTATAATGTAATCAGTACTGTCTCCCGCACCGGGAGTATTGTCATTGTCAAGGATTCTGTAATCCTGTAAACTGCTTCTGATTAAATAAACTATAAAGCTTTTCTGCTCGCTGTTTCCTTCAATTTTAAGATTATATATTTTATCTTTTCCGAGAATAACAAGTTCGTTTTCAAGCGGAACAAGACTTTCGCTGAGCAGTTCCGCTACTTCAGATAAATTCGTTCCCGGTTCCGTCTGTGAAAAAGAAATACCTCTTATTGTTAAGATAAAGAAAACACATAAGAGGTATTTTACATTCATTTTTATCCGTATATTCCTCTGAGTTTCAGTACTCTGGAAAATTTATCTATGGCATGTATATATGCTCCGAGTCTGAAAGAAGTATTATACTCTACAGCGGTATTATAAACCGAATCAAATGCTTCCGTCATCATTCTGTTTAATCTGTGGTTAACATCGTCTTCATCCCAGAAATATCCTATTCTGTCCTGCACCCATTCAAAATATGAAACTATAACTCCGCCTGAATTTGCAAGTATATCCGGAATCACTCTGATTCCCTTGTCATATATTATATCGTCTGCATCTGCAGATATC
>JAEUSI010000060.1 GCA_016788375.1 Ignavibacteria bacterium
GTCTATTATCACATCATATTTCCCTTCAGAAATTTTCTTTCTGCTTTCTTTCAGTGAATTTTTTAAGAGTATAACTCTGTCAGCTGAAGGACTCAGCTTTACAACATCTTCGTAAGCGGGCTTTGTGAGAAAATGAATCTCTGATTCAGGATGACGGCTTTTGATTCTCTTTAAAAGAGGGAATGAAAGAACTATGTCTCCGAAAGATGAAAGTCTGATAATCAATATTTTCCCGGCTTTCTGCAAATAGTGAATAATGTGTTAATTGTTTTCAGAGGCTGATTTATCAGCAGTAACAAGCTGATGTGAAAATTCAAACACATTCACTTCATCATATAGCCTGTCAATTAATCCTTCTCCGTATTTATTCAGAAAATAAACTATGTTCAGGCATCTTTCCTGCATTACTTCACCAGGGTAAATATTCATCAGTACTTTTTTAAGCTGATTTGACAGAACTTCGTTTTGTTTAGTCTGTATGCTTATATACTTTTCCTTTGCAACGTCAAGTGAATCCAGAAACTGACTGTTTCTTTTGGAAAAATTAACTGTCTGATTAACATCCACTTTATTAAGCTCTCTTTCGTAAAAATAAAACAGTGCAGTGAGCTCTTCTTTCATTCTGACAAAAATATCATCTGTATCGGTAGAAGAAACATTCTTCAGAAGTTTTCTGATAACTTCTTTTTCGGAGAACAGTTCCTGAAATTCAATCTTATTCTTTTCCAGAAAATTCAAAACCCGGTTTTCAATTATTGTAACAGAAGTTCTCGGAAATATTACTGGCATCTCAACACCGAATACTTTATATACTTCCCTTAACTGTGCAAAGTATGCTATCTCCGAAGGTCCGCCTATATAAGCTACAGTAGGAAGAAGATAATCCTGACAAACAGGTCTTGTAACCACATTCCAGCTGAATCGTTCGGGATTACTGTCAAGAATTGAAAACAATTCCTCAGACGAAAATTTCTGACGTGAATTTTTCAGTGCGAAAATATTATTGTCCCGCGGCTCAAGCAGATATCTGTTTCCTTCATGTATATAAAAGAGATTGATTGCCTTCGGTTTTACCTGTGCGGAAAATTTTTCTTCGAGATCAACAGTAGTATTAATCACTGCTTCGCATGAAAACGGAAATGTTTTCAGCTCTTTTTCAAAAACAGGTTTAAGAAGATTCTTGATTTTATCGTCAGACGGATCAATGAATACAAGACCCTTGTCTTTTAAAAGAGAATTCATAAATTCCGCAAAGGCAGTTCTCATTTCCTTTCCCGGAACATAAGCATCTTTTATTTTACCGAAGATATCATCGCTGAAATCTGTTTTATTCAGTGATTCTTCCGCTTCATTTACAAAAGAATCAATAAATACATCAAGTATAATCTTACCGGCAGGTTTTAAATATTTCTCGTGCTCGGTACCGTTATCAAAATATTTTATATTTTTTATTTCATTTTCTTTTGAAATTAGATTAATGTTGTTGATTTCCCTGAAATCATGATCATCGGATTCAAGCCAGAAGACAGGGACAAACTTATATCCTGGAAACTTTTCCGTCAGTATGGCGGACAGCTGTATCGTATTAAGGGCTTTGAGTATTGTATAAAACGGACCGGAAAGCAATCCGAGCTGCTGACCGGTAACAACAGCAAATGCATCATGACTTTCAAGCAGCTGAATGTTTTCAAAAGTCTTTTCGCCTGAACAGAATCCGGTATTCTGTTCTTTCAGAATTGCAGTTAGATCATTCCGGAAAAAATGTCTTCCGCTTTGATATGACTCTTTTTTCAGCTCGGTACATTTGAATATTTCTTCTAAATTACCGTAATCATATTCAAAAAATTTTCTCAGATTATCGAAATTATTTATGTAATCAAGAAACAGTTCGCTGTATGAAGGAAGAAGTCTGTAAGGAATCGGATTCAATTGTTTTGTTTTAAATAAAAATTAATCATTAATAATCAAATATGAAATTTATTAATTAGGAAAGTTAAAGAGAAATTCGAAGTTATTTTAAAGTAACAGGAATAATGTTGCCGTATTTTGTATTTTAAAATAAAAAGAAAATGAAAAAATTTACAGCTGTTCTTCTTATAATGTTTGCAATTACAGCACCGGATAGCTTTGCAAATTACACTACGCCGGGTACAGGAAAGAACTGGAATTTCGACAGCCTGGTCACATATTCGGGAGGCAATGTCACGTATTCGGGAGGTAAATATTTTGTTAATGACACATTGATTATTTCTGCAAGTGATACAATTAAAGTTCTGACAAATTCGGAAATGAGATTTGCAACTCTTGTATTTGCTGACATTTTCGGTGTATTTATTGTCAATCCGCCAGACTCCGCAAAAATAACTGCACAGGATACAAACACAAAATATCTCGGATTAAAATTTGAAGATCAGAGTGACGGTTCATATCTGAAGAAACTTATTTTTGAATACGGAAATTCAATCAGAATGCTGGATTGTGATTTACTTATAGACAACTGCATTATCAGATTCAATAACTTTAACAATACATTTGCCTCCGGAGCAATATCGCTTTTCAGGTCAAATTCAGTCATTACTAACAATAAAATTTACAGAAACCGAAGGGCTGCAATAGTGTCAGGCTCAAACATAGCGTCATCACCAGTAATTGAGAATAATCTTATTTTCGAAAATGATACGGAGAACGGAAATTATCCTCAGATTAATTTCGGAGCTACCGGTCCTGCGCCAATGATTATTAGAGGAAACATTATCACCGGAATGTTTACTAACAGCGGAGGAATTTCTTTCCTGCCTTCAGGTTCAATTCCTTATGCCATAATCGAAAACAACATCATTAAGAAAAACAGATACGGAATAGCAGTAGCGGGAGGAAGTTCAAATTTTTATATCAATAATAATATAATCGACAGCAACAATATTCAGGGAACTCCTTCACTCGGCGGCAGCGGAATTAACTTCAACGGAAGCGCTACTCAGAATTCAATTGTTACAAGAAACATTATCCGGGGAAATCTCTGGGGAATTACAATTCAGGGAACGGCAAAACCTAATCTGGGAAATCTTGTCAATGCAGATACAACAGACATCGGACTGAATGAAATTTACAATAACGGAAACAGCGGTAAGATATTTGATCTGTTCAACAACACTCCAGATTCCATAAGAGCGCAGAATAATTACTGGGGAACCGGTAGTCAGGACACGGCCGAAGCGCATATATTCCACAGACCGGACAGCACTGTTCTCGGACCTGTTGTTTACCTGCCACTAAGAGCTAATCAGATAAACTTAACCGTTCTGATGGAATCTATGTATGATCCAATTTCAAACACACTTTCACGCAAAGACACGGTCACTGTTTATTTAAGGGACATTGTCAGTCCGTATCTGAAAAGAGATTCAGCAAAGGGAATTATAGACACACTGAGCTTTTCCGGGATGTTTAAATTTTATTCTTCGCCAAACGGAAAATACTATCTTCAGGTAAATCATTTCAATTCGATTGAAACATGGAGTAAAACAGGAGGGATTAATTTAAACACAGGCGGCGCAGTATTCTTGTATGATTTTTCAGGTTCATCGGCAAACGCATACGGTAATAATGTAATACTTAGAGGAAGCAGATACTGCATTTATCAGGCAGATGTAAATCAGGACAAAATAGTTGATGCAGGCGATCTGAGTCTCGTTGACAATGACGCAACTAACGGGGTATCGGGAGACAGAATACCGACGGATATAAATGCTGACGGATTTACGGATGCTTCGGATTTATCGGTTACAGATAATAACGCATCAAATACCGTTTCATCTGTATCACCTGTAAATCCTTAAGAAAGAGATTATTAAAGTTATTTAACGAAATTTTGCTTTTTATTCAGAAGTATGAATCCATATCGGAGCATATTTCTGAATGAAGCATTATCTTCGGCTGTTTCAACAGCAATGAATTTACAGCCAGCATTCCGGGCTGCGTCAATTCTTGCGGAAAGCAGCGCTCCCTGTGCGCCTTTATTCCGGTGTTCGGTGAGCGTTGCTGCCATTCCAATCCATGCTGTTTCACCGTTCAGAAACAAAGATGCTCCTGCAGCAGGAATTTCATTTTCGAAAGCAATAAAGTGCTTCCAGTTTTTCTTTCCGAAGTAAGAGTACATGAGTACATTTAATTCAGCAGGCAACCCGAATGTATTTAGAATAATATCGGAGAATACTTCTGCAAATTCT
Source organism: Ignavibacteria bacterium (assembly GCA_016788375.1). Taxonomy (GTDB): domain Bacteria; phylum Bacteroidota; class Ignavibacteria; order Tepidaquicellales; family Tepidaquicellaceae; genus JAEUSI01. The sequence continues at coordinate 4,230 of JAEUSI010000060.1, forward strand.
TTTCCGATTTCTTTAACAATTAACTTAGAATTCCGGCATTCCAAAGGTTCAGCATTCCTGTAAAACCTGTTCCAGTTGCTTTTATGAGAATATCCGTTATCAATAAGAAGAGAAACTGTTCTATCGTCAGCCACATCGTTTGAAATCTGTAACGCATAAAGACCTTTCCTGCCACTGAAAAAAGAGGAAATCTCATCAATCAGATTCTGATCAATTCTTTTGTCATATCCCACGCATGTAACTTTATTTAAAACAAATCCGGGATATATATCGCACCGGACTGCAAGCGCTTTCCCGAAAAGTGAATAAGATATTCTGCAATTCTCAATTACGGAAGAATCTTCGGGAGTAAAAAAATCTATCAAAGCATCTGCTTCGGCAGTATCAAGTAATTCCTGCAGTTTTAAATTATTCATATACAGAAAGCGATTTTATCTGACAAGAATCATTTTTTTGAAATCAGAAAATTTTCCCGCTTCGAGTTTACAGCAATAAATCCCGCTTGCAAGTCCATCGGCATTAAAATTAAATTCATATGTTCCTGCATTCTTTTTTCCGTTAAACAGTTCTGTAATTAATTTTCCGCGGATATCATAGACGAAAAGCTTTACAGATGTATATTCGGGAACAGTAAATTTTATAACAGTTGACGGATTGAACGGATTAGGAAAATTGTTGAACAACTTATATCCTGCAGGCATCACTGAATTCCCGTTTACAGATAATACAATACCCGGAGTGTAAAGTGAAATATACTGATAATTTGCTCCGGTAACTACAGTTCTGATTAATGCACCGCTGGAAGAATCAATTTCATGAACACCTGTTGCATTGGTTGTGAGATAATGACCGTTTCCGAGAAGATAAACACTTCTAAGTCCAGTAACTGCAGTAAGAGATCTGATCAAGTTTCCTGATGAATCAAGAATCATAAGACCAGACGGAGATGAAAAAGCAGCAACGACAATATTTCCGTTATCAAGCTGCATCATTTGCTGGGGAAAGTTAAATCCGGTGCCGCTGTAAAATGAGGAGATATAATTTCCGCCGAGATCAAATCTGGTAATTCGGCTTGTACCAGAAGAATTAGTTATAAGCATATCGTTTTGTCTCAGAAGAATATCAAACGGACTGTTGAGATTAGATCCGATAAAAGTGCCGATGTGATTTCCGGCGGTATCAAACTGCTGAATAGTATTCTGGCTTATACTGGAACTTGTACCGACATTAACGAGTAAATTTTTGTTGGATCTGTATCTGATTCCTCTGATATTGTCAAGAACAGAATTGTTTACACCTCCCGGAGGACAGAAAATTCCGGTGTAAGTTCCGTTAGTGTCAAATTTCTGCACAAGGTCGCTTATCTGATCCGACACAAGAATATTCCTGCCGTTGAAATGCTGAAGAGCGTGTTTCGGACTCTGAAGCTGAGGATTTGAACTGACAATAAAAGCTGTATCAACCAGATTACCGTTATCAGCCCTGAACAGATAAACCCTGTCATAAGTCCAGTCTGGAATCATTAAATACTGAAGAGTACCGGAATAATCACTCAATACAGGTGTAAACATTCCGCCTGTATTATCGACGATATTCCCGTTGCCATAATCAGTCAGAGATTCAGAAGGGTTATAAATTCCGGACAAATCCTCAAAAAAGGCAGAGTATCCTCCGTTATAAATATCGGCAAAATTCCTTATAACGGAATAAACAACTTTGTTATTCTCAATTCCCCTGGCGGAAATCATAATTCCGGTTTTTGTAATTATAGTGACAGGTAATCCGGAAGCAGAAGCTTTCAATACAGCAGTTTTAACTGCGGAAGGATCTGATTCAGCTTTTGAAAGCAGTTCTTCAAAACCTGTAACCGGAAACGAAAATGCATTCAGGGAAAACAGAGTTAATAAAAGAAAAAGATTTAAGTAAGTTTTCATAAAAAATTCTCCGGGAAAAAGTTAATAAATGTTTATAAGAATTTATAAAATTACATCCGTATTTTGAATGTAAATAAATGAGTTCCGGAAGAATCTTTATTGTTAAAATTAAATTAATAATTCAGTTGTTTCTTTATCAGAATCTGAATAATTTGCCATTAACAATTAAAGCGATAAATGAAACAAAGTATTGTAAACCTTATTTTCCAGCTCAAGTCTGTTTGTCTTTCAAAAGAAGAAAACATAAGAGAAGAGCTCGGTCTGTCACCTGCAGAATTCAGAGGAATAATTACCCTTGTTCCGGACTCCGAAGTAAACGGGAGTATACTTTCAAGGAAAATGGGGTTATCGGTTTCAAGAGGAAGCAGGGTAATAGACAAGCTTATTGAGAACGGATATCTGAAATACTCAAGAAGCAGCGAAGACAAGAGGGCAATAACAGTTTCACTGACGGATAAAGGCATCAGTGTGCAGAGAAGGATAAATCAGATTTTTGATGAATGCGAGAAATCCATCATGAAAAAGATGTCCTCAGATGAAATAGAGATATTCAGAAATTCTCTTTCCAAAATCGGAGAATCACTTCTCGGAAGCGGCAAATGACAACCGGATAATTCATTGAATTAATCATTGCTATTAACAACTAATATTTCTATTTTTGTTTAGAATTTAAAGAACATATCATGAAAATGGAAATATTACTGGACTCAAATAAAAAGGTCAATGCAAGATACAAAAATCATTTAATCAAAACTGATCAGCCTGTTGATGAAGGAGGAGAAGATTCCGCTCCTGCTCCGTTTGATTTGTTTCTGGCATCAATAGGAACATGTGCGGGATATTACGTTAAGTCATTCTGCGACAGCAGGAATATTCCGACTGACAATATTAAGCTGATACAGTCTGTCAAATTCAATTCAGAGAAACACATGATTGACAGTATTATTATAGATATTCAGCTGCCGGAGGAATTCCCTGAAAAATACAGAAATGCCGTAATTAATGCAGCCAATCTCTGTACAGTAAAAAAACATCTTCACTATCCTCCTGTAATAGAGCTTAAAACTTCTGTTAATCTGATTGAAGAGAGAGTTTAACAATGCACACCATTCTGAAAATTGTAAAAAAACTCCGGTTTTATTTGCCGGAGTTTTTTATGTGAAAAATACAGTAAATGCAATTTAATTCCTGTTGACGAGAAGAACATCTTTTATAGCCTGAACAATACTTTCCTTCGGCAGAGCTCCGAGAGCCATCTGGGGTTTTCCCGTTTTCGGAACAAATAGAATTGATGGAATGCTTCTGATACCGAAAACAGACGCAAGTTCCTGTTCTGATTCGGTATCTACTTTATATATATTCAGGCTTCCCGAATATTCTTTCGAGATATCTTCCAGAACCGGAGCGACTATTTTACACGGTCCGCACCAGTCAGCATAAAAATCTATAATACAGGGAACATCTCCTTTGTAGTCCCAGTCTCCGCCTTTTTCATAATCAAAAATATCCTGTTTGAATGTTTCTGCCGTTAAATGTTTCATATACTTAATTTAATTGTTTGTTAAATAATTTATCATGTCAATGATTGTCAAAATAATAAAAATAGTTGCTAATAACAAGTTAATGAATAAGCCAGCAAAGTTGAAATTTGTACTGCAAATATACCTGCATTAATAAACCTGTAATGAGGATAATTATTTAATTCAGAGAGGAAAAACTAAACAAAGAATATTCTGAAAAAATCAGAATTTCCAGTACCAACCTTTTGTATCTTCCGTGAGCTGTTTCCAGTAATGAGGAGTCAGAACATCGTTATTCAGTGTTTTAAGTTTTCTTTCATAGACAGCAATTACCGGATTAAACACAATATCAGTGACACCAAGAATGAAAGTATCCGGAAGGGATTCATCCTTCTTAACTTCTTTTTCACATTTTACTTCATAACCGTTATGCTCAAGTATTTTTTTAACAAAAATCATTCTTTGTTCATTAATCCCGGATTCAACAACAGTACACCTTACGCCGTCAATTACCTTAATAATATGTTTTCCGCTTTCAAGAGGCATAAACAGAATTTACTTTACTCCAAAAGTTAATGAATTTATGAATTCAAAAATATAACCTGCAAATCCGATAAGGATAATACCTAATGTACATAGAATAAGACTTGCTTTCATATACCCGTCGCTGCTGATTTTCTGAATCGGATTTTCATTTTTATTGATAAACATGGCTTTGACAACTAGAAGATAATAATAAAGTGATATCGTGGCATTTACAACTGCAATAAAAACAAGAAGGAAATACCCTTCTCTGGCAGCGGAAGTAAAAAGAAAGAACTTTCCGAAAAAGCCTGCAACAGGCGGAATTCCCGCCAGTGAAAACAAAGAAAGCATCATAACCAGACTCAAAGCCTTATTGGTCTGATAAAATCCGTCATAATCGTTCATATTTTCCTTTCCGGTAGCGTTTGAAACAGCGGCGACAACTCCAAAAGCTCCGAGATTTGAAAATAAATATATCAGCAGAAAATAAATGACAGAACTGAAACCGAGAGTTGTTCCGCCTATAATTCCAAGCGGTATGAAACCGGCCTGAGCTATAGACGAAAATGCCAGAAATCTTTTCAGATTCTGTTGTCTGATTGCGAACAAATTTCCGATTGTCATAGTAAGAACAGCCGTATAATAGAGTATATCATTCCATACATCAATAATACTGTGAAACACGGTAAACAAAAGAATTACAAGAATAAACACTGCCGATGCTTTGGAAACAACCGAAAGAAAAGAAGTCACATTTACAGGAGCGCCTTCATAAACATCAGCGGTCCATAAATGAAACGGAACAATGGATATCTTAAAGGCAATGCCCGTGAAGATAAACATAAATGCAAGAACCTGAAGAGTATTATAATAAAAGCCTTGTGCAACCTTATAAAAATACACAGAACCGGTAGTACCGTATAGCAGTGAGATTCCGAAAAGCAAAATACCGGATGAGAGTGCAGCATTTAAAATCAGCTTTACCCCGGCTTCAGAAGATTTTTCCTTTAATTTTTCAGATGCGACAAGAGCAGCAAGGGGAATGGTTGCAAGTTCAAGTCCGATATAAAACATAAGAAAATCCCCGGAAGAAATCATGAAATCCATTCCAATCAATGATGAAATCAGAATAAAGAAATAGCCTCCCATATTTTCAAAGCCCGTAACATTGCTTTTTAGCCAGCCGGCGGACTGAATAAAAACAATAAACACACCGATATTTAGAATATTTTTCATCAGAATTATAAGCCCGGTAGTTCTGTACATACCGCCGAACAGTTCCCCGGATTTAGCAGGAAGAAATCCGATCACAGTATTTATAAGAAACAAAAAAACAAGAAGGGGAATAACTTTCTTAGTGTCATCTTTTGAAAGAATCAGTTCACTCAGCAAAACAACCAGCGCTGTTACCGAAAGCACCAGTTCATGTCTCATTAACAGTAAATTTTCGAGTGTCATCTCAATAAATATTTAACAAACTCAGTTTCTGAATAATTGGATTCAGACTTTCGGAAATCAGTTCCGAAAGCCATAACGGAGCAAGACCCATTCCGGCAATTGCAATAATCAAAATAACAGTTGAAGCTTTTTCAAACCATACGGCGTCCTTAAGAAAATTGAACTCTTCGTTTTTAATCGGACCGAGCAGCAATGCAGCCACAACTCTCAGTATATAAACTGCCGTAATTACGATTGACGAGCAGACAATAACTGTTGCAACCCTGTAAAATGTTTCAGAATGCTGAAATGCTCCTACAAAAATATTCATCTCTGCAATAAATCCGCTCAGTCCCGGAAGCCCTAAGGAAGCAAATCCGGCGATCATATAGCACACAGCAAGAAAGGGAAGTACTTTCATCAGTCCTCCCATAAATCTAATGTCGCGTGTATGAGTTCTTTCATAAATCATGCCGATTAATGCAAAGAAAAGAGCTGTCATAAGCCCGTGTGAAATCATCTGAAGGACTGCTCCGTTGGATGAGATTTTATCGCTCATCAGAATCGCAAAAAGTACAAGCCCGCAGTGACTAACGGAAGAATAAGCGTTTATATACTTAAGGTCTTTCTGAACAATCGCTCCGAATGCGCCGTAAACAACGCTGATAGTAGTAAGTATAATAAATATCCAGCCCATTTCATTTGCAGCATCTGGCATAAGGTACATAGCCACTCTGAGACATCCGTAACCTCCCATTTTCATCAGAACACCTGCGTGAAGCATTGAAACTGCAGTAGGTGCTGATGAGTGTCCGTCGGGTGACCATGTATGAAACGGAAAAAGCGCTCCAAGTACACCAAAACCAACAAACACCATCGGGAAGAAGACTCTCTGAACTTCAATCGGCAGATCAATCCTTGACAAGTCAACAATATTAAACGTAAATTCGGGATTTCCCGTCTGAACGGAATTTACATAAAGCCCGAGGATACCGACCAGTAAAAGTGCAGAAGCACCCATAAGCATAAGTGTGAGTTTCATTGCCGCGTATTCCTTCGGACCGCTGCCCCAGATTCCAATCAGAAGGTACATCGGGATAACTGCAAGTTCGAAAAACAGAAACATTGTAAAAAGATCAAGTGAAATGAAAAATCCGAATACGCCTGTTGAAAGAACTATAAGTGAAATAAAAAATTCCTTTGTAAGATAATCGACATGCCATGAAGTCAGAACCCCTGTAAAAATTACAATTCCTGTCAGAGCGATCAGAGAAACCGAAATACCGTCAACGCCTATGCTGAACTGAATATTCATTGATTCAAACCATTTCCAGGTTTTAGTAAACAGCATTACGTCGATGTTTCCGCGGCTTCTTTCGGCAAGATAGGCAAAAATGAGATATATGCTTTGAATCAGCTGAATACCCATTCCTACAGCAGCTGAGACTCTAATCTGCTCTTTTGTCCTGCTGATTAAAATTGCAATTACAGTCAGCACGGGAACAATCAGAAATAAAGTAAGAATATTCATTTTAGTTAATCAAAAAGTTTTCATAAAATACAGAGCTATAAGAATTAAAACAATCATTCCGGAAACCATAACATAAGCATACTGCTGAAGCTGACCCGACTGAAATGATTTTATTTTAACAGACACAAAGTTTGTCAAGGCGGCAATACCGTTCATTGTATTGTCGACAACCTTTCTGTCGAACCAGGCAACAGGTACAGATATATATTTAAAAATTATATTTTTGGTTACAAAAATATATATCTCATCTATGTAAAATTTCTTATACACTATCTTATACAGTTCACCCAAAGAAGAACTGATTTTCGCCGGCATATCCGATTCCTTTTTATATAATTTCATTGCCAGGAGAATTCCCGCAAATGAAACTGCAACAGCCGGAACAGCCACATTCCAGTGAAAAGGCGTTTCAACTGCCGAACCATCGGCGGTTACATAATTACCGAAAGGAATAAAACCTGTAAGTGCAGATGCGGCTGCAAGAAACATAAGCGGATAAGCCATTACCTTCGGAGACTCATGCGGGGTTTTTTGATATTGAGTATCTTTATTCCAGAACACCGTGAAATAAAGCCGGAACATATAAAACGCAGTCAGACCTGCAACGGCAAACATTACTACAGACAAGAACTTATCGTGTTCGAAAGCCGCAACGAGAATCTCATCTTTGCTGAAAAAACCGGAAAACGGAGGAATACCCGCGATTGCGAGACAAGCAATCAGGAAAGTAATATGAGTTACAGGCATAAACTTTCTGAGCCCTCCGGTAAAATTCATATCATTGTTATGAACTGCATGAATAATCGAACCTGCACACAGGAACAGCAAAGCTTTGAACATTGCATGGTTAAAAAGGTGGAACATTGAAGCCATAAATCCCAGTCCGTTTTCACCGCCGTAACCGGAAACTCCGAGACCAAGCATCATGAATCCAATCTGAGATATAGTAGAGAATGCAAGAATTCTTTTGATATCTGTCTGAGTACAGGCTATTGCCGCGGCAAAGAGGGAAGTGAATGCGCCGACATATCCGACCAGATGAAGCGCAACCGGTGCAGAAAGCGCATACAGCGGAAAAAGTCTTGCGACAAGATAAACTCCTGCAACTACCATAGTTGCGGCATGAATTAATGCCGAAACAGGTGTCGGACCTTCCATTGCATCAGGAAGCCAAATATGAAGGGGAAACATTGCGGATTTTCCCGCGCAGCCCATAAAAACAAGAATCAGAGCCCATGTCATTACAGATAATCCCATGAAAGCAACCGATGAACCCTGAGTAATTGCAGAGCCGTCCGGATCCGTTAAAATTTTAAAATCAAAAGTCCCGGTAATATTTGAAAGAATTAATATTCCGATCAGAAATCCGAGATCTGCAAACCTGGTAACAATAAATGCTTTTTTGGATGCAGCTACGGCTGAAGGTCTGTCATAGTAGTGTCCGATAAGCAGATAGGAAGATACTCCTACAAGTTCCCAGAATACATAAGTCTGAAAAATATTAGTGGCTATTACAAGACCTGTCATTGAAAAAGTAAAAAGCGAAAGGAAGGAGAAAAATCTTTCATAGCCCATGTCTTCCTTCATATATCCGATACTGTATATATGCACCATCAGTGAAACGGTTGAAATTACAACAAGCATCATAACAGAAATCGGATCAAGCAATACTCCCATTTCAATGTACAGCTTTTCCGAAAATCTCAGCCACTCAGTCTGGAATGGAATGATTTTCTGATACACACCGCCGGCTTTACCGTAAACAAAAAAATAAGAATAAGCCGTATAGTAAGAAAGCACAGTTACCGTCAGCAGACTGACTGTTCCGATAATTCCCGAAAGATATTTATTCATCTTTCCACCGGCCAGGCCGATAAAGATAAATGAAAAAAACAGAATCACGGGAATTAAAACTGTATAGCCGAAACTTTCCATAATAAAGTATTAAATCATTTTAATATTTCATTTCATTTGCTTTTTCCACATCAATTGTCTTAAGTCTTCTGTAAAGACTAATGATAATTGCAATAGCAACAGCGACTTCTGTAGCCGCGATGGCAATTACAAATAAGGCAAAAAACTGTCCTTCGAGTTTTTCAGGATACAGATATTTGTTAAAAGCCACAAAATTAATGTTTACCGCATTTAATATTAACTCGGTTGACATCAGTATTGTGATCAGATTTTTCCTTGTAAGGAATCCGTAAATTCCCGTAAAGAAAACAATGGTGCTTAAAATTAAAAAATATTCCAGTCCTATACCTTCTATCATATCAGATGAAATTATAATTTATGTTCTCTCTTTGCAATAATTATTGCTCCTACCATGGCTGCAAGGAGCAGGATACTGATTACTTCAAACGGCAGAACGTAGCCGTCGTCTTTATAACTTAAAAGCATGGTTCCTATTGTTTTCATGCTGCTGTCATTAACCCTGTCCGAAACTGATGGAAAGCTGTAATTAAGTATAGCGTACAGAGTGACTGCAGCTCCCGCTGCAACCGCAAGAAACGAAAAAACTGATTTCTTTGCTCCGGCAGCTTCAAGTTTTTCATTTACATGACTCGTAAGCATTATTGAAAATATAATCAGAACAATAATACCTCCGGCATAAACAGTCAGCTGAACGGCTGCGAGAAAATTAAAATTCAGCATAAAGAAAAGTCCGGCAGAACCGAGAAGAACAAATAAAAGATAAACAGCAGCCCTTAGAATTCTTCTGCTTGTAACGGTCAGTAAAGAAAAGACCAGTATCATTCCGGACAATATGTAAAACATTGCTTTTTCCATATCACTCTTTTATACCTGCCATAATTTTAGATCCGGGTTTATTCAGAACCTTGGTTAACTTTGTCCTGTCAAACACAGAATGCTCGAAAGTCTGCGCCATCTTAATGGCATCTGTAGGACAGGCGATAATACAAAGATTGCAGAATGTGCACATGGAAAGATGATACACAAACTTATCTATAACTTTTTTCGGTTTGCCGGTTTCGGGATCGATTGCTTTATCGCTGATAATCTCAATTGTTCCGTTAGGGCAGGCAATTTCACATGCCGAACATCCCGTACATTTATGTTCGTTATTCTCGTCGTGAATCAGCACTACTTCTCCCCTGAATCTGTCAAACATTTTCAGGGTTTCCCTGTTTTCGGGATACTGCTGAGTAATGATTTCCTTCGGATGAGTAAAATAATATCCGGTAATCTTCATTCCGGTAAGCAGTGATTTTACGCCGCGGAAAATTTCAGAGAAATATTTAATTATACTTTTAATCATAATTTAAAAATGCCATCCGTTTAAAGATACAATTGACATTAACATAAGATTCATAAGATTCAGTGGCAGAAGATACTTCCATTCAAGTGTGAGCATCTGGTCAATTCTGAGTCTCGGGAAAGTCCATTTGAACCACATTATCAGAAACAGCAGGGCTGCAACTTTCATAAAGAACCAGATTAACGGCGGAATGAAATCCATAATATTATTAAAGAAAGTCAGATTACCTAAATGAAGAGGCATCCAGCCCCCGAAAAAAACGGTTGTCCCGATAGCAGCTATTATAAACAAATTCACATATTCCGAAAGAAAGAAGAAAGCGAATTTAATTCCGGAATATTCTGTATGAAAACCGGCGGTGATTTCGGATTCCGCTTCTGCAAGATCAAACGGGCCTCTGTTGGATTCAGCCGTGCTTGCGATGATGAATATAATAAAAGCAATGACAGCAGGAATATTTCCTTTGAATATCCACCACCCGTCGCTCTGACTGTTTACGATTTCGGAAAGCTGAAGACTTCCTGTCAGAATAATGATGGTAAGAAGAGACAGACCTACTGAGAGTTCATAGCTGACAATCTGAGCTCCGCTTCTCATTGCGCCGATAAGTGAATATTTATTGTTGCTTGACCATCCTGCAAGCAGAATTCCGGTAACTCCGATTGAAGAAACGGCAGTCACATAAAAAATACCGATGTCAAAATCGAGAACATGAAGACCTTTGGCAAAAGGAACAGCTGCAATTGCCAGAAGGGGAGCTATCATCACAATGAAAGCTGCTAGATTAAAAAGAAATTTATCGGCATTTTTTGTTACGAGAGGTTCTTTGAAAATAAGCTTTATAATATCGGCTATTGTTTGTGCAGTTCCCCAGAAACCAACTCTCATAGGACCGAGACGCTGCTGAAAGAAAGCGCAGACTTTTCTTTCAATATAAACAAGAGATAGACCAAGCAGTGCAATAAAAAGCAGAAAGATGATTCCTATTATTGCCATACCCGTAATTACTGCAAGTTCAGGTGATAATATTTCATTCAGCCAGTTTGAAACCGATGTTACAAAATCCGTAAAGTCGTATATATTAAAATTCATATTAGTAAGTTTATCTGTCAATATCCGGAATCACAAGATCCAGAGTTGACATCATTGCAACAAGGTCAGCAATCTTGCAGCCTTTTGCCATTGTATCAAGAGCAAACAGATTTGAAAATCCGGGTGAACGGAATTTCACTCTGTACGGAGATTTTTTGTTGTCACTTATAATAAACACGCCGAGTTCACCTCTTGCAGTTTCCACTCTCTGATAATATTCGCCGGGAGGAAGTTTAATAACGGCTTTTGTCTTTGCTTTGAATTCTCCTTCGGGAATATTGTCAATAAGCTGCTCTATTATATGCATCGACTCCCACATTTCGGCAATACGCGCTTTGTATCTTGTATAAGAATCTCCTTCGGTAAAAACAATTTCCTTAAAATCCACTTTATCATATGCTGAATATGGGATTTTCTTTCTTATATCACAGGCAAATCCGGAAGCTCTAGCAGACGGTCCGGTAACTCCGAAAGAAATCGCATCTTCTTTTGAAAGATAGCCAATTCCTTTTGTTCTTTCTTCGAATATGACATTTCCGGTAAGCAGTTCATCATATTCAGGAAGTTTCTTCTTAAAATGAGAAATAAAATCCTTAGTCCTTTTACGGAAATTAGGATGAATGTCAAACATTACACCGCCCGGAACATTGTAATTCATAGTCAGCCTTGCTCCGCATGTTTCCTCGAAAATATCCGTAATCATTTCCCTGTCGCGGAATCCGTACAGGAATGAAGTAATAGCGCCGAGATCCATTCCCATGACACCCCACCATAACTGATGAGATGCAATACGAGTCAGTTCGGATATTATAGTACGTATGTATTTTACTCTTTCGGGAATTTCAAGCTGCAGGCCTTTTTCAACACAGAGGCAGACAGCTTCATTATTTATATGACATGAGAGATAATCCATTCTGTCGGTCAGATGGACAACCTGCTGATAGGAATCTTTCTCGCACATTTTTTCAATTGATCTGTGAATGTATCCGATATGCGGCTCGACTCTTCTGATAATTTCTCCGTCAAGCGTAAGCAGTAGCCTCAGTACTCCGTGAGTGGAAGGATGCTGGGGACCCATATTGACAAAATATTCCTGAGTCTCCGTAAATTCCTTTGTATCTGTCTTTCCGTTTTCGTCTAAAAGTGTAAACATTTTTTATAATTCTACAATATTAGCTTCATCCGCATAGTCCTTTCTGAGCGGATATCCTTTCCAGTCCTCTTCCAGTAAAATTCTTCTGAGATCGGGATGATTATTGAATTTAATTCCGAACAAATCATAAACTTCGCGCTCGTGAAACTCCGCAGTTTTCCATATATCTGATACTGTATCAACGGAAGGGTTTTCCCTGTCCGTTATTTTTGCCTTTAAAACTATTCTATGGTTATGAACCGTTGATTCAAGATGATATACAACCTGAAAATTACTTATCCAGTCAACTCCTGTAAGACAGTATAAATAGTCGAACAGAGTATTTTTATCGTTCCTTAATTTCTCCGCAAGAAAATGCAGCTGATCGGGCTTAACTGTTGCATTCAGAAATTCCGATCCTTCTTCTGTTAATTCCGCATCAGGCGTTATCTGTAAAATAATATTTTTTAATTCTTCATTGCTCATGATCAATCAGTATTCTTTTAGCTTGTCATCTTTTTTAAAAATTGATTCTGTCCGGATTTTTTCCTGAAGTTTAAGTATTCCGTAAAGAAGCGCTTCAGGCCTCGGGGGACATCCCGGCACATAAACATCCACGGGAATAACATGATCTGCTCCTTTGACGACAGAGTATGAATTATAATAAAACGGACCGCCTGAAACTGCGCATGCGCCCATGGCAATTACATATTTCGGATCAGCCATCTGATCATAAAGTCTTTTCAGAACAGGAGCCATTTTGTTCACTATCGTTCCGGCAATAACTATCAGGTCAGCCTGACGCGGAGTAGCTCTGGCGACTTCAGTTCCGAACCGTGACCAGTCATGTCTGGAAGCACCGGTTGCCATCATTTCAATTGCGCAGCAGCTTGTACCGAAAACAAGAGGCCACAGGGAATTAGCCCTTGACCAGTTGATGATGCCGTCAATTGTCGTCACTACAATATTTCCTCCCGGAGTCGGGGTAACCGTTCCCGGAAAATCCTTCGGAGTAACACTGTTTTCCGTTAATCCCATATCAGAGCTTTCTTTTTCCATGCGTATATTAATCCTGTAATTACAATTATCAAGAAAATAAAAATTTCTATAAATGCTGCAAGCCCGAGGTCTTTCATTACGACAGCCCAGGGAACCATGAATATTGTTTCAACGTCAAATATCAGAAACAGTATGGCAAATAAATAATAACCCACTTTGAACTGCAGCCATGAAACGCCTTCTGTGGGAATTCCGCATTCATAAGTCTCATCCTTGATTGCATTTTTTGAAGTAGGTGCAAGCAACGTGGAAACTATGATCCCTCCGCCGACCATTACTACAGCGACAATAAAGAATAATATTAAATATTCAGTATTCATTTTAATTCAGAAGATAAATTTTTGAAGGAAGTCAGGGAGAGATTAAATAGCTTTATTAAATATAATCTGTATATCATAATAAATTTTATCTAAGCAAAATTATATAAAGTCGTATTAATAAAAAAGGTATTTCGTCAGCTTAATTTTAACAGTTACTCATCCGTTCATAACGTTGTACTAAATCATTGAGATTAAAATAGTCGCTTTTCTTTTGAGCGATCAAAAAAAAGCTTCGCAAAAGAAAAATCGCCCGCTGGTGATAAATTGCCTGAAATTCTTTCGCATTGTCTGCAAGAATTTCAACTCCTCG
>JAEUSI010000061.1 GCA_016788375.1 Ignavibacteria bacterium
GCTGACCTTCACTCCCGATCCGCTGACCTTCACTCCTGTTCCGCTGACCTTCACTCCCGATCCGCTGACCTTCACTCCTGTTCCGCTGACCTTCACTCCCGATCCGCTGACCTTCAGCCTCTGATTCCTGACTCATTTAATCAAATTCCTGACCTCTGCATTCAGTCACTTCGCAATCTTAGTCGTATTATCAGTTTTCTGTTTTATAATCGTTTGAGGAATAATCACAGCATAAAATATCTGTATCAGAATTTTCAGTTTATGAGTCATTCAATTCAGCTTCAGGTATTGTAAATCCGGATCTCTGCAGATTCATTTTATTGTTACATCTTTATGTACAAATCTCCCTATTATCAGAAGACTCTTTTAATTCCTGTGACCCGCATTGTCTTTTGCATTACATAAATCTCATTATCTGTTCTTCATCCGATGAATGATTCCGCTGGAACGTAAGGTAATTTCCCCGCAGTGTTAATTCTTACCGGCTGTTGTTAGTGTTGCTCTTCCACCAACGGCAGATTAAAAAATTATTAAAATAAATAACCATCCGATTTTAATAAGACAACCGGCAATCGAACCCGCCTGTGATAAATTACCGTTAAATAATTCTGAGCATTGGCGTCCGCAGGAAATTCCTGTCTGACGAACGAAGTGAGTAAGGAGTTGCAATTCTTGCAGCCAATGCGAAAGAATTTCAGGCAATTTATCACCAGCGGGCGTTTTTCATTTACTTAGCATTTCTTAGCCTGCCCCCGAATGCTTTTATCGGGGACTCATTAGAAAAGCGGCATTCTCAAAACTCAAAGATTTAGTACAACGTTTTGGACGGGTTTGACTAAAGATAGCAAATCAGAATTTATATTCTTGCCGGTATAAAGTATATTAAAATTAATACCGGTTTACGGTTTCAACAAAACATTAATTTGATTAAACAAACTCAAACAAATAAAATGAATTACTTTTTCATCACCGGAACCGGCAGAGGAATCGGCAAAGCTCTTGCTGAACTGATTTTGCATAACGAAAACAATTTTATTTACGGGCTCTCCAGGTCAAATGGAATTAAGAATAAGAATTTTCAATTTTTAAAGACTGACCTGAATGATACGTATAAAGTTAAATCTTTTGAATTTCCGGAGTTTATCAACCCTGAATCAATTATACTGGTGAACAACTCTATGTCTCAGTCGGAAATTATTCATTTGGGAAAGAGAACTTCCGAAGATATAATTGAATGTTATAATGTAAATATTTTAAGTCCCAGTCTACTGATGAATAATTTTATTGGTAAATATCAGGATACTAAATGCAGGAGAATAATTCTGAATATCAGTTCCGGTGCTGCATTCAAACCTATCGAAGCCTGGTCAACATACTGCGCAACAAAAGCGGCTCTTGCAATGATGAGCGAAGTTACTGATCTCGAGCAAAAATTAAAACACCCGGATAATCCTGTTTATGTATTTTCAGTCTCTCCGGGAGTCGTCAATACGGACGCTCAGCGAAACATCAGAAAAACATCTCCTGAGGATTTCAGCATGGTAGGTAAATTCATCGAATTTTATGAAACCAATCAGCTGGCTGAACCTGAAGATGTGGCTGTTAAATTATACGGGATCATTCAAAATCCGGAGAAATTTGATAAAGTAGCTTTTAACATAAATGAAATCTGAATGAATGTTGTAATACAGAAAAACAGATTCACTGCAGTAACTGAATGTTCAATATCAGTTTATCATCAGTTCATTAACACCAAAAATACAAAATTCATTATTCTCACAAATTTATCATAAGAATTTTAGATAATCTGCCTTAAAAAAAGCAAACATTCTCCTCCCGGCAATACACAGTTCAGCTTAAAAGTAATGCAAGCTACTGTTTTCGGCATGGCAATGCAGTATTTTTAAAAATGAAACTGTCACTTGCATTTTTAAAATGATGCCGTTATATTTGTAGCGTTTAAAAATTAACTCCGGAAGGAGGGATGTCATTATGAGAAAAACCAATATAAGCAAATACACTTCAGGCATCCGCCGCGCTAAACCGGTAATTCAAGCAGGATAATTAATTTTTCAGTTTTAAGCAGAGTTTAAGCTGCGGATGCATAACACGCTCCGCAGTTTTTTTATGTACTTTTTATAAAATTAAACTAACTTAAAATTGAAAATCAGATTAAACAACATCGAAGAAACCGAAGAAGAAATTCAGAGTTTCGAAAAATTCAAATCAAGAAAAAGAAAATTAACACCCGGTAAAAGAAATGTTAATCAGCTTGTGACGGAAGATGTAAACGGATTTTCGTTTAACAGATCTGACCTTGAAGAGCTGCGTTCTAACGGAAGTCTTGACGCGATAATTAGTATAATTAAAAGCGGAAAAGAAGCTTCAGTTTATCTCGGGAAGGTCTCGGAGGAATTTCTTGCCGTAAAAATATATACTGATCTGCGAGTACGTTCGTTTAGAAGAGATGACATTTACAGGCAGGGAAGATTTATCGGCGATGCAAGAATGGAAAAAGCAATAGAGCAGGGCTCGGCTAAGGGTCTTGATGCTCGTCAGATTCTATGGGTAGGCGAAGAATACAGGCAGATGAATTATCTCTATAATGAAGGAATACCCGTTCCGAGACCGATTGCTATTTCCGGACTTACTATTCTGATGGAATTTATCGGCTCTGAATGTGATGCAGCAGAAAGACTTTCCGATTCAGTTCTGGACAGGGACGAAGCCGAAGATGCTTTCCGGCAGTCGGTGAGAATTCTCGAATCTGTGACAGCAGCCGGAAGGATTCACGGCGATTATTCGGCTTTTAATATTCTATGGCATAACGGGAAAGCCGTAGTGATTGACTTTCCGCAAATCGTAAATATCGGAAGCAATAAACTGGCAAGGGAACTGCTTTTAAGAGACGTAAATTCTCTATGCAAGTCATTTAAAAGATTTAAAATTGAATCTGATCCGGATAAATTATTCAGGAGATTGCTGATGATTGCTGATTTTTAGTTTAGCTTGTTTCTTCTGTGTTCAGCTCAGATAAATCGTTAATGCCTGAAAAGCAGTTAAACTGTGAATGAAACACAGATACCCGTTTACATTATTTGCGTTAATGACTGCATTGAATTCATACTGAAACAATCATTGAATTGATTTCTTCCTTCAGTTTCTTAGCGCTGTTTCTGACTGAATCAACGAACTCTTTTTCACTGCAGTTTTTTTCAAACGAATAAATTATGTTCCGGCTCGAGTTGATAATAAAATTATTGTTTGATCCCAGACTGTTCATGAGTCTTTTGAGATCATTTGCCTGCGCACCGATACCAGGAATCAGCAAAGGTACTTCCGGATAAGATCCGGCAAACTTTCTGATTTCTTCGGTATGATTCGCGCCGAAGACATAACCAAGATTTTTATAATCGCTCCAACTGATGCTTTTTTCAATTACATTTTCATAGAGATAATGACTGCCTGTTTTGAGCATCTGAAAATCCCCGGAGCTTTTATTCGATGTAAGTGCTAGCAGATAGACAAACTTATTTTCGCTGCCGAGAAAAGGCATAACGGAATCCTGCCCCATATACGGACTGAGTGTAATTGCATCAAAGCCGTATATTTCAAAATATGTTTTCGCATACATTCCGGCGGTATTGTCAATATCACCCCGTTTAGCGTCACATATCGTAATCAGATTCCCCGGGATTACTTCAAGAGTTTCCCTTACTGCATCAATCCCCTGTTTCATCAGATATTCATAAAACGCCATATTCAGTTTATATCCAGCTGCTATGTCAGATGTGCATTCAACTATCAGCCTGTTGAATTCTGTAACGGGACTGTTGTATTTTAAAATGAATGAGGGAAGTTTTGTCAGGTCCGGATCAAGCCCGATTACAATCCTTGAATTGTTTTTTGAAACTGCCGAAACGAGTTTATCGGGATAGCTCATCGTAAATTAACAGATTTAGATTTCTGAAATTACCGTGATTAAAAAATTAATAAAGAATAAATCCCTGGAATAAACAACTTCTCTTAAAAATTTTTCCACATCATTGATTCAACAGGCTTGCTGGTTTTTCTGTTATACTTTGCGCTTGCTTTCTTGTTATATGGCGTAAGCACTTCGCCTTCGACAAGAAAGTAAATCAGCTGGCCGATGGGCATTCCTGCATAAATTTTTACGGGCTGTTTAACTGAAATTTCAAGAGTCCAGTTGTTTTTAAAACCTACATCTCCTTTCCCAGCAGTCGCATGAATATCAATTCCAAGCCTGCCGATGCTTGATTTGCCTTCAAGGAAAGGAACATATTTGTATGTTTCAGTATATTCCTGCGTAACGCCGAGATAGAGTTTTGTCGGATGAAGTATATGACCTTCTTCCGGTATTCTGAAGTAATTAACTTTATTATGAACTTTTGCATCAAGCACTTCATCCTTATAAACGGCAAGCCATTCACCGAGATGCACATCGTAGCTGTTGGATCCGAGGCATTTTTTGTCGAACGGCCTGATAACAATATTCCTGTTTTTTATTTCATTCAAAATCTTTTTGTCTGAAAGAATCATTTACAGTATTTTAATAAATTATAAAATTTGTTTAGCAAAGATTAATACTGATTTCTGTATCTGTAAGCGCTCATGCCAATTCCGGTCATTACAAGAAATGAGAGAAGAGAAGAAATTCCGTAACTCATTAAGGGCAGAGGTATTCCAATCACAGGCATTACGCCTATTGTCATTCCGACATTAATTACAAGATGAAACAGAATAATGCTGGAAAATCCTATGCAGGCAATGCTGAGAAATCTGTTTTTTGAAAGATAAGCATTATTTACCAGCTGAAATATAATCAGCATATACAATAACAGAATAATCACAGAGCCTGCAAATCCGAATTCCTCTCCGATCATGCAGTAAATAAAATCCGTCCACTGTTCCGGTATGAACTTAAGCTGTGTCTGAGTTCCCTGAAGGAATCCTTTCCCGAAAAGACCTCCCGAACCTATTGCTACCTTCGACTGAATGACATTATAACCCGAACCGAGAGGATCGGTTGACGGATCAAAAACTGCTTTTATCCTTGCCTGCTGATAAGGCTGAAGTTTTTTATAAAGTGTATCTACAGAAAAACCTATTACAAAATTAATAACAAGAATTCCCGCAGTTATGAATATGTTTTTCTTAAATAAAAGCAGCACGACAGCCACTATCACGAGTGCCGTAATAAAATAATTCATTCCCAGAAAAGCCCCCACGGCGATAATAGCAGGCGATATTATTATGAAAAGAGCATACGGGCTCAGACCTGCCCAGAACATTATCGGCAGTATCATTGACAGAAATACAAGCGAAGTGCCCATATCCGGCTGTCTCATAATCAGTATGACCGGCACAAAAACAAACAGGCATGTTTTTATGAAATTCACGGGTTTGTTGATATTTTTAAAACCTTCATCAGAAGTTGATAAAAAATTTGCAATCGCCAGAACAGTTGCTATCTTTGCAAACTCGGAAGGCTGAATTCCGAATCCGCCGAAACTGAACCAGCTTTTCGATCCGGAGATTTTCTTTCCGAACAGAAGAACAAGTACAAGCAGTATTAACGATAATCCGTAAAATGCATAGGATCCTTTTGCAATTATTCTCGGAGGGATATAACTTACAACAAGCATCAGCAGAATACCGAACAGCGCAAAGGTCAGCTGTCTTGAGAAATAATCAGTGCCGCTTGTATATGTTGCGCTGAATATTGCCAGCAGACCGGCAGTCAGTATGCCTGTGGTTATAAACAGAACGGTTAAATCAATACCTTCGAAAAAGTTTTTTTTCATCTGATTCGGTTATTCAGAAAAATAATTTAATTTGTATAAAATTAATCCGGCTGACCGTTAACCATTTTAATTTCATTATCGAGTTCATACTGCTCGCCGCCGAGATATCTTACCATAAGCTTTCCAGCGAGCGGTGCAGCAAAGCTTGCTCCCCAGCCTTCATTTTCTCCAAGCACACAGATAGCTATCTGCGGATCATCAAAAGGAGCAAAGCCTACAAACCATGAATGATTTTTGCCGGAAGAATTCTGCGCCGTGCCGGTTTTACCGCTGAGAATAAAATCTTTATTTACGATGCCTTTCGCCGTACCGGTGCCGTTAACAACGAGAAACATCCCCTTCTTTACCGCTTCAAAATACTTCAGCGGCATATCAATTCTTCTCTGTTCAAATGATTTACTTTCTTCCGTATTATCATTTCTTCTGATTTTTGAAACAAAGTGCGGCTGACAGTACAGGCCGTTCATCGCAATCGCGGCAGTATATGCCGCCATCTGAACCGGCGAAACACCGAGTTCTCCCTGACCGATTCCGAGACTGACAAGCAGTCCCTGCGGCCACTTGTTTACGCCGTATCTCTTATCGAGATATTCCCTTGATGGAAGAAGACCGGATGTTTCATTCGGTATATCAATGCCTGTTTTAGTTCCGAAGCCGAGAAGTTTACCGTATTTGTGATAATTATCAATGCCTATCTGAAGGCCGAGTTTATAATAAAAAACATTTGCAGATACTTCAAGAGCTCTCACAACATTTATTGCTCCGTAAGCTCCGTGATCTTCAAATGTCCTGTTGCCGTATGTAAAGGATCCCGGACAGGCAATAGTGGATGTAGTTGTAATTACTCCCGCATCGAGCGCTGCAAGAGACATCATCATTTTCCAGGTAGAGCCCGGAGGATATTTTGTCTGTGTAACCCTGTTGAAAAGGGGTTTCTCTTCGTCATTGAGCAGATTATAGAATACTTTCGGATCTGTCTTGCCGGCAAACAGCGACAAGTCATAATCCGGCTTCGAAACAAAGCAAAGAATTTCCCCGTTTTTCGGATCAACTGCAATTACGGCACCCCGCTTGTTCTCCATTAGTTTTTCCGCATATTCCTGAAGCTCCTTATCCATTCCGAGTATCAGATCCGAACCGTTTACGGGCGGAATATCATTCTTTCCTTCATTCAGTCCTCCGATTTCCCTTCCTTTAACATCAACGGTTATAAACTTATATCCTTTTACACCACGCAAATCATTTTCATAGGTTGCTTCAAGACCGCTTGAACCGACGACATCACCCTGCGTGTAATAATTTCCGATCTGTTTCTCAAGATTTTTCTGTGAAATTTCACTCGCATATCCGAACGAATGCGACCCGCGGAAGTTATTAGGATAATATCTTATTGCCTCAATCTGATAGTCAACTCCGCTAAGCCTGTCTTTGTTTTCTGCAATATATGAGACAACTTTAAACTCGACATCTCTTTTGATTTTAGCCGGATTGAATCTGTTAGTGCCTTTAATGTTTTTCAGATTTTCGGAAAGTTCTTCGGGTTTAAGTTCGAGAACGCCTGCAATTTCATTCAGATTATTTTTATCAAACTGCGAAGGTGTTATGGTAACTGTATAGGAAGGTTTATTGTCAACAAGAACTTTCCCGTTTCTGTCATACATTAATCCTCTCGGAGGAGTGAGTGTAATAGTCTTTACGGAATTCTTGTCAGATTCCCTGCTCAGTTCTTCCGAAGTAAAAAGCTGCAGATACGCTAATCTTATTACAAAAACAAAAAATATTACCGTGCAGAATACATAAATAACATATTTGCGTTTTTCGATGTCCATCTTAAAATGACTTATTTAAATTAAATCTGCTGTTAATAAATGCAAAAATCAAACCGAATACTGATGTGTACAAAGCAGTTGTTAAAATATGTTTTATAAAAATTTCAGGGAAGTTCATACCAGATCCCTGAAAATAAATAATGTAATACACAGTGTATGCAACTAAAGTACAAATAAAAATAATTCCCAGAAAAGAACTTTTTTTTGACACGTTTTCCGTAAGCTGCCTGTTAAAATAGCCTGCAATAAAACCGGCAAGAGTGTAAGATAGAGCAAGCAGTCCTACGAATGTTCCGCTGAGAATGTCGAGTATAAGACCTGATATGAATCCCGAAATCATTCCGGCAGTTTGTCCTCTCGTATAACCGAGATAAATTACAAGCAGAATCACAAGATCCGGAGTAATATTGTAATTAGGAATTGACAGTATGTATCCTATAAAAGAAGACTGGAGTATAATTAATACAAGAAATATTCCCGCGTATTTAAGATATGTAGTTAAATACAATTATACGATTATTTTTTTTGATATGCATTTTCAAGATCCAGTCTTTCATTATCGGGCAGATGACGCAGAATGAAAACTTCTTCAAGTCCCGGGAATGAAACCGACGGTTTAATTATTACTTTTTTGAAAAGATTGTCGAGATTTCCTTCTTCCGTAACCACGCCTACCGGGATGCCCGCCGGAAAGAAATTGCTGTATTCAGAAGTCAGAACAAGATCGCCGGTTTTTACATCTGCGCTTTTCGGAACATTGTTAATCATCAGATTTCCGGAACCGTCATAATTAAGTATCCCGTCAACTCTGCTTCTTTGTACTTTTACCGTAATGCTTAAACTCCTGTTGTATAGAATCTGAGCTATTGAATAATTTCTGCTTGTTGATACAATCCTTCCGACCAGTCCGTCGTCTGTAATAACAGGCATATTGACTTTCACGCTGTCAGACTCGCCTACATTAAGCGTAATTGTATTTCTTGCCTGTATGAGTGATTTGTTGACAATCTTTGCGATTACCACACCCGAAATATTGGTTTGTTTGAGCCCGAGAATTTTTGTAAGCCTGATATTTTCAAGTTTAGCTTCTTTCAAAGCAGAAACTTCATTGGAAAGTTCGATATTCTTTTCGCGGAGAAATTCATTTTCCTTTTGAATTTCAAATACGTTAGGAACTGCGGAAAATCCGCTCTGAACCGTTCCTATAAATCCTACGGCTGCCGCTCTGAGAAACCTTATCTGTGAGTTATCATTCGAAACGATAAGTATAAATGAGATTATTGCAAGTAGCGATAATATTATATACTCTTTAATCTGTAATAAAAATAAACCTATTGTTTTCATTTATAACCTAAATGTATAATATGCAGATTAACAGTATAAATATTTAAAAAAAATTATCTTCTTAAAAGAACTTTCTTAAAGTAGTCCAGATCTTCAAGTACTTTGCCTGTTCCTCTTGCAACTGCCGTCAGAGGATCTTCGGCAACATGAACAGGGACACCTGTTTCCATTTTTATTCTTTCATCAAGCCCTTTAATGAGTGCGCCACCTCCGGTCAGAAATATTCCCCTGTCAAGTAAATCGGAAGAAAGTTCGGGTGCTGTTTTTTCAAGCGCAACTTTCACCGCTTCTATCATCTGAGTTACCGGAGCGTTTAAGGATTCTCTGATTTCGATTGAACTGACTTCGGTGATTTTCGGTATGCCTGCTACAAGATCACGTCCCTTTACTTCAATAATCACTTCCTCTTTGAGCGGCATAACTGAACCTACCTGACATTTAATTTCTTCGGCTGTTCTTTCACCGATAAGTATATTGTGATTATTCCTGAAAAATCTGATAATAGACTCTGTGAGCTCGTCTCCGGCAATTCTGATAGAAGCACCGTTTGTTATTCCCGATAAGGCTATAACGGCAATCTCAGTCGTTCCTCCGCCTATGTCAACAATCATATTACCGTAAGGAGCCATCACATCAAGACCGATTCCGATAGCAGCAGCCATAGGCTCTGAAATAAGATAGACCTCTTTCGCTCCGGCATGTTCGGCTGTATCTCTGACAGCTCTTTTCTCAACTTCGGTAATTCCGCTCGGAACACAGATAACAATTCTTCTTGCAGGCATCCAGCTTGAACTGATTTTCTTGATAAACTCTTTTATCATGCCTTCTGCAATTTCGAAATCTGCAATTACACCGTCTTTCATTGGCCTGATGGTCGCAAGTTCCTTATGAACTTTTCCCATCATCTTCTTTGATTCTTCGCCTATTGCTATAATTTTTCTTGAACTTACATCATAAGTAACTATTGAAGGTTCATTAAGAACAATTCCTTTTCCTTTCATATAAATCAGTGTATTTGCAGTTCCCAGATCAATTGCAATATCGTTGGAAAACATTCCGAATAGCGGCATTTAAATTTCCTTATAATACTTTAAGTTAGAAATAATTTTTATTTGACTGTTTTAATGTTTGAAATGTCTGATACCGGTAAAGACCATTGCCACATTTCTTTCGTCCGCGGCTTTTATTACCTCATCATCCTTCACCGAACCTCCGGGCTGAATGACTGCCGAAGCTCCTGCATCGGCTAATTCAATAAGACCGTCGGGAAAAGGGAAAAAAGCATCCGAAGCTGCCACGCTTCCTTTTAAATCGTGTCCGAAATTTTTTGCTTTCATTACTGCAATTTTAGTAGAGTCAATTCTTGAAGGCTGACCTCCTCCGATTGCAAGCGTTCTGCAGTCCTTTGCAAATACCACTGAATTTGACTTAGTGTGTTTTGCGACAATAAATGCAAACAACAGATCTTCTATTTCACTTCCAGACGGACTTCTTTGAGTTACAGTTTTCAGATCTTTTTCCGCAGCAATGAAATTGTTTTTCTCCTGAATCAGAACACCGCCGGCGATTTTTCTGTATTCTGTTTTTTCCATGCTGAATCCGAATTTCACTAGTCTCCTGTTTTTCTTTTTCTTCAGAAGAAGCAGTGCATCATTTTCAAAATCCGGCGCTAAAATGATTTCGGAAAACAATTTATCAATAACTACTGAAGTTTTAAAGTCCAATTTTTTATTAAATACAATTATACCTCCGAATGGAGAGACAGTATCCGTACTGAAAGCTTTCAGATAAGCACTGCCCGGATCTTCCGAAACAGCTACTCCGCATGGATTTCCGTGCTTTATTATCGCGCATGCCGGATTTGCTCCTTCAAATTCATTTATAAGACTGTATGCAGAATCTATGTCAAGAAGATTGTTATACGAAAGTTCCTTCCCGTGAAGAACTTCAAATATTTCGTCAAAATTTTCCTTTACAAGATAAGCTTTCTGATGCGGATTTTCCCCGTATCTTAATACTGCTCTTTCATTTTTGTCAGAAAAAGAAAAATCAGCAAAGTTACTTTTATCATGATTATTTATTCCGGAAAGATAATTTCTGATTTTACCGTCATATTCCGAAGTGATACTGAATGCATATTCAGCAAGAGATGCCGAATAATCTTCCGGAATTTTTTCGCCCCCCGACCTGAGTTCTCTCAGATATCCTTCATACTGATTCTTATTTACTAACACACACGTGTGCCTGAAATTCTTTGCAGCAGCTCTGATTAATGAAACTCCTCCGATGTCTATCTGCTCGATCGCTTCGGCAAGAGTTACTCCGGGCAGGGAAACTGTTTCTTCAAAAGGATACAGATTCACTACCACAAGATCTATCGGACTTATACGGTGTTTTTCAAGATCAGAAAGATGTCCCGGATTGTCTCTGTCTGCTAAGATTCCGGCAAACACAGCAGGATGAAGTGTTTTAACTCTCCCGTTCAGTATCTCGGGAAAGCCGGTGATTTCATCCACAGATTTTACGGGAATTTTATTGTCACGGAGTATTCCGTATGTGCCTCCTGTTGAAATAATTTCCCAGCCGGATTCTGTTAATTCTTTTGCAAAATCTGTTATGCCATCTTTATCATATACACTTATTAAAGCTCGTCTTATCACTTTTTATTGTCGGATTTTATTATAACAAATCTTTTAAAGCCAGACATTTCCTCAGCCTAAACTTCGAACTCTTACTTCACTGTAACTCTTGAACCTGATACCGATACTTTCCCGTCTTCAAATTTTTTAATAACATAGGAATAATATTCATGTTCGAGCTTCCTTACTTTTTCCTGAAGAGTAAATTCATTATCGTTTTCATTAACTTCAGTGCACTTCTGAAATATTATTCCGCCTTCGTCGTAGCTTTCATTAACAAAATGTATAGTGATACCGGAAACTTTGACTCCTGCGTTTATTACTGCTTTGTGAACATTCAGGCCGTACATGCCTTTGCCTCCGAAGGACGGCAGCAGTGAAGGGTGAATATTAATTATTCTGTTCCTGTAATTTTTTATTATATCACTATGGACCATCTGCATGTATCCGGACAACACAATAAATTCTGTATTATTCTCTTTCAGCACATTCAGGAGTTTAATGCAATATTCCTCTTCGGTGAGGTTTTGAATGCTTTTTTTATCTGTATGAAAAATTCCGATATTATTTTTTTTTGCCGTTACTGACGAGCCGCTGTCAGTATTATTTGTAACCAGAAGAGTAACTCTTGATTTGAGATAACCGCTTTCTATGGAATTTAATATAGCATTAAAATTCGTCCCTGCTCCCGAAGCAAACACACAAATGTTCAATACTGAAATTTTTATGCAAAATAACGAAATTAGCCAAGAGATACAATTTAACTGTTCATAATCAATTGCAGATCAGCCGGATCAAAATTCCCTGACAGCAACAATATTTAAACTGTTACTGCAATTCTGATCAGGATGTTATTTAACAAGCATCATCTTTTTTGCGGATATAAATTCAGTTTCTCTTCCGTTGCTGACCTCGAGTTTGTAAATATAAATACCGCTTGCAAATCCGCTTCCGTTCCAGTCAGCTCTGAATTCTCCGGGATTAAGATTTCCCGCAAAAAGCGTTTCGATCAGCCTGCCCTGAACATCATAAATATTCAGCTTTACCGATGAGGTTTCCTTCACTCCGAATATTATAGATGTAACCGGATTAAAAGGATTCGGAAAATTCTGTTCAAGACTGTAAGTGTCCGGAACTTCTGATCCGGTGTTTTCAATATTTATAAAAGGATTCGCTTTATACAATATAAGCTGACTCTGTATTGTATAATGCGGCTCTGTATGTCCGTTGTTGTTAAAATTACAGTCCGAGCATGTTACTCCGTTTACACATGAAGGATTTGTCGGCCTGCAGAAATTTTCGTATGACTGCAGATTATAATCAACGTTTATATTCTGTCCGGGCGTGATAACATCTGACACATCATTTTCCCAGGGTATAACGCTTGCACCGGGACACCATCCTGCTCTTGCAAACTGCCATGTTCCGCCCTGAGGACTGCACGGGTTTGACGAACAGTCGCCTCTCCATAAATTATGACTGTAAGATGCAGATCCGACTAACAAGGTATGTATCTTAAATGAAAACTCGGCTGCATTGTCAGTATTTCCCTGACCGTGCCCGGTAGTTGTTACTTTCACTTTTGCTTTTGAAGTCAGCGGATCTATCAGGATATCTCTTGCAGGCAGATGAGATTCGGGAGGATTCGAAGGATCTCCGTAAAGAACATGATTGTCCTGCCACAGGTTAATTACTTTAAAAGGCTTGTAGGGAATTTCACCTTCTATAAATGCAAACTTAACTGTTACAAGCCAGCCTCTTGTCCCTCCGATCCAGCTTTCTATATAACTCCCAAGCCTTACCTGATCATGAAGCAAAGGCATAAAATCCGTGACATCAAGCACAAACACACACTGACCGGGATAACCTCCTCCTACAATGTTGTAAGGAGTAATAATTCTCGCAATCTCAAATCCGTTAGTCGAATCGGTATAAAGTTTTATCCACCCAAGCCTGTCCCAGGGATCACATCCGGCAGAAGGACAGCCAATTGTGTAATACATCAGTATCTGTTTATAATGGGTATTCGTGTCCGGCAGAGTAAAATTTCCGTAATGAACATCAGCCCAGTTCTGAAAATTCTGATTAAAGGTTGTTACCCAAGTAGTATCTCCGGTCGCTGCAAAAATTTTGCCGTTAAGACAGATTAAAGACACGGAAATAATGAATAAAATTTTTATCAGATAAAAACTGATTTTTGATTTGACTGTTTTCATATTCTTGTAAATTTTAAATAATTATTATATTCGGTTTTGTTTTTTTTCTTGATTTAAAGAATATATCCGTAATTTAAAAACTTAAGTGATGCTCTTTGCTTCAGTTACTGATTTCGTTTAAACACTGATTTAAAGTGTATTAAATTAATTAATTTATATTTTAAATACTCATTATTTCTTACTGCAATTAATTCTTCCGTCCGGCAAAAAATGTAAAACAAAATTACACTTATACAAAAAAAATCCCTGTCTTTATGGAAAGGCAGGGATAAGAAATAAATCGTATTTTTAATTTTTCTTAAGCATCTTTAAGTGCTTCAGCACCGCCGACAATTTCAAGAATTTCTTTTGTAATTGCCGCCTGTCTTGCCTGATTATAAGAAAGCTCAAGAATTTTAAGCAGATCGGATGCATTACGTGTTGCAGTTTCCATGGCTGTCATTCTTGATGCCTGTTCGGCGGCATTTGATTCTAGGAGAATTTTCCAGAACTGTACTTTCAGCTGTTTCGGAATTAGCTCTTTGATTATCTCCAGTTCGGACGGCTCATATATATAATCACCTTCTGATTTGCCGTCTTTCTTTTCTTTTACAACCTTTTTTAAAGGAAGGAACTGCTCTCTTACCGTCACCTGCCTGGCAATAGATTTGAATTCATTGTAAACTATCTCTACACAGTCAAATTCTTTTTTCTTATATCCTTCAACAAGAAAGTTTACAATCTCATCTGACTGCTCTATGTTCAGATCTGAAAATATTCCGGTATAACTCTTCAGTATATCATAATTCATTTTCTTCAGTGAATCATTCGCTTTCTTGCCAACAATAAGAACCTGCATATCTTTATCTGTTTTATTGATATAAGAATTTGCAGCCCTGATAATATTAGTGTTGAATGAACCTGCAAGTCCTCTGTCGGCTGATACGACTACCAGACATCTTTTCTTGATTTCTCTCGTTTCAAGAAGTTCGTCTATCCCCTCTTCCGATTTGCTCACAAGCTCGCTGAGCAAATGATTAATCTTGAATGCATAAGGTCTTGCCGCAATTATATTATCCTGTGCTCTCCTTAATTTCGCGGATGCAACCATTTTCATGGCTTTGGTAATTTTCTGCGTGTTTTTTATCCCGCCGATTCTTACTTTTAACTCTTTTAATGTTGGCAAGTTATTCTCTTAATTATGTTATACGTTTATTATGTTCA
Source organism: Ignavibacteria bacterium (assembly GCA_016788375.1). Taxonomy (GTDB): domain Bacteria; phylum Bacteroidota; class Ignavibacteria; order Tepidaquicellales; family Tepidaquicellaceae; genus JAEUSI01. The sequence goes on from JAEUSI010000061.1 coordinate 15,057, forward strand.
GTTTATTTTAATGTTGATTTGAATCTCTCCGTGAAATCTTTCAGCACCCCGTTCATTTTATCCGTTGTTTCAGGTGTAAGATCTTTTGTATCTCTGATGCTTTGAACAATATCCTGATGCATATTTTCAACTTCCTGAAGATAATCGTTCTGATATCTTGCGATGTGTGCTACCGGAATTTCGTCAAGATATCCCTTAGTAGCCGCATAAATAATAAGCACCTGATCTTCAACTGTCATAGGCGAATACTGTTTCTGTTTCAGAATCTCAACTAACCTTTCGCCTCTTCTCAGCTGCTGCATTGTTGCTTTATCAAGATCAGAGCCGAATTTTGCAAATGCTTCAAGTTCTCTGTACTGAGCAAGCTCAAGCCTGAGTGTTCCGGCGATTTTCTTCATTGCCTTGATCTGTGCATTTCCGCCTACCCTCGAAACCGATATACCCACATTAATTGCAGGTCTGACACCCGAATTAAACAGATTCGGCTCAAGATAAATCTGACCGTCGGTAATTGAAATTACGTTAGTAGGAATATATGCTGATACGTCACCTGCCTGTGTCTCGATTATCGGCAATGCAGTCAGACTTCCTCCTCCGAGTTCATCGGATAATTTCGAAGCTCTTTCAAGCAGCCTTGAGTGAAGATAAAATACGTCGCCGGGATATGCTTCTCTGCCCGGAGGTCTTCTTAACAACAATGAAACTTCTCTGTATGATGCAGCCTGTTTTGACAAATCATCATAAACAACAAGCGCATGTCTGCCGCTGTCCCTGAAATATTCACCGAGAGTTGCTCCTGCAAACGCAGCAATATACTGCATCGGCGCAGGGTCTGAAGCGGTTGCGCTGATTACTGTGGTAAATTCCATTGCACCCGAATCCTGAAAGCTTTTTACAACCTGTGCAACTGTCGAGCCTTTCTGTCCGATTGCAACATATATGCAGAATACATCTTTTCCTTTCTGATTAATAATGGTATCAACTGCAACAGCCGTTTTTCCCGTCTGTCTGTCACCGATTATAAGTTCTCTCTGTCCTCTCCCGATCGGAATCATCGCATCAACAGCTTTTACTCCTGTCTGAAGCGGTTCTTTAACCGGCTGTCTCTGAATTACACCGAGTGCTTTTCTTTCAAGCGGCAGAAATTTATCCGTATTTATTTCACCTTTACCATCTATCGGCTGTCCGAGCGGATTGATTACTCTTCCGAGCATTGCTTCTCCGACCGGCATCGAAGCTATTCTTCCTGTCCTTTTAACCAGATCGCCTTCTTTCACAAGTGATGAATCACCGAATAAAATGCAGCCCACATTATCTTCTTCCAGATTCAGCGCAATTCCGAAAACTCCGTTGGGAAATTCTATCAACTCACCTGCTTCGCACTTTGATAATCCGTAAACACGCGCTACTCCGTCACCCACGTATAATACTGTTCCGACATCATATACATCAACTTCTGTTTCAAATCCCGATAACTGTTTCCTGAGTATCGCGGATATTTCGTCTGATTTTACCTCTGCCATTATTTATATCTCCTGTACCGCATTTTCGCGGATAATGTTTTCTTTTAATTATTTTAAAATTTATTTGAATTTCTGTTAATTAAGTTCAAAATCACCCTGTCTGAATCTGTTCTTCAGTATCTCAAGCTGTCTTTTTATACTTGCGTCAAGCACAGTATCTTTTATAAGAGCTACAAATCCTCCTATGATGGATTTATCTGTTTCAAAAATCATGTTACCCTTAAGCCCTGTGTATGAATCTATCTTTCCTTTCATATCGGATTTTTCCCTGTCATCAAGCTCATATGAAGTTCTGACTTTCACGTCAACTATTCCGTCTTTTTCTTTTTTCAGCTGTATAAAATCCCTAAGAACTTCAACCGCTATACCGCCTCTTCTTCTTTCTATTAAAAGATTGATAAAATCTCCGGTAAGCTTTGATATTTTCCCGTCGAAAATCTCCTTTACAACTGACAGTTTTTTATGCTTTGGAATTACGGGACTTTCGAAGAATAACTCAAGATCACGGTTTGACGTTATCAGATTAACCGCAAATGTTATATCCTTTGCGACTTCTTCAGTCAGACCTTTTTCTTCAGCCAGACCGTATAACGCCAGTGAATATCTTCTGGATGCTTTTGAATGCATTTTCTTTGCTTTATCTGTTTAGTTTTTCGGAATCTGCGAAATGAAATCGTTAACGATTTTCTTTTGCTTTTCGGGATCAAGATTTTCCTTAAGAATCTTCTCCGCTG
>JAEUSI010000062.1 GCA_016788375.1 Ignavibacteria bacterium
GGAGTGAAGGTCAGCGGAACAGGAGTGAAGGTCAGCGGAACAGGAGTGAAGGTCAGCGGAACAGGAGTGAAGGTCAGGAAATTACGAGTGAAGGTCAGGAAATTGCGAGTGAAGGTCAGCGGAACAGAAGTGTAGGTCAGGAGATTAAATGAAATACGTATAGAAATGATTCGATGAGACTCTCAGTATTTTTTATATCCTGTGTTAAGGATTCGAATCCGGTGTAATAAAACCTTCGAAAACCATTGATAATATATTAATATACTTCCCGGAAGGAATAAGGAATTCGCTGATTCTGTAAAGACTATAAACAGTGAACAAATTCATCTGATTTCCCCGGGAGAAATATTTACTGATTAATTAAGTAAATTTAATTCTGTAAATTAAATAAAATCTGATGAATACTTGCGATAATTTTTAAACTGAAACTGTAATGAAAAAAGTATTATTAAGTCTTGCCATAATATTATTTTACTCATCGGTTTTATATCCGCAGAATGAGCCCTGGAAAAGACCTTTAAAAATCTGCCGGAGCACAGACGGGATTACTTTTTCAGATATAAGAATATTTCAGGATTCTTCGGGAGTTCCAGATGTAATCAGACTTCCGGATAACAGACTCATCAGCATTTTTCAATGGTTCAGGCAGCCGGTCGGCTCAGTTACATGGGACAGGGTTGCTGTTAAGTTTTCATCAGACAGCGGGAATTCCTGGACAGAACCGGTTCCGATTGTTGTAAACGGGCTTCCGGTAAATTTCACGAGACCGTTTGATCCTGCTCTAGCAGTTACAAATGAAGGAAGAATAAGATTATTTTTTTCATGCGGAATGAATATGATTCCCGACACATCAGTCAATACATATTCTGCAGTTTCGGATGACGGAATTACATATACACTGGAAAACGGAATTCGTTTCAGCCTGAATGACAGACCCGTACTTGACCCTGCAGTAATAAAATTCAATAATCTCTGGCATCTTGTTAACCCTGCATCTATGGGACAGACCGGAGCATATCATAATATTTCCGGAGACGGACTGAATTTTACAAGAGCTCCTGATATAGTATCGAATGCTTCTCATTCATGGATCGGAAATTTTATGATTAATGAAAATACTGAACTGCGTTTTTACGGAAGCGGCCAGATGATCTGGTATTCATCGAGCCCGAACGGCGGCGAGTGGTCAGCTTACATAAATACAAATGTTCAGGGAGGAGATCCATCGGTTTTAAGAATATCGGAATCAGATTATCTTATGATTTATACCGGTCAGCCTTATACAACCGGCGCAGAGAATAATTCATCAACAATTCCGGATGATTTCAAACTTTATCAGAATTATCCGAATCCTTTCAACCCTGTTACGAATGTGGAATTTGGAATTTCGAAATCGGGATTTGTTTCATTGAAGGTTTATGATATGCCCGGGAAGGAAGTCGCAACACTTGTAAATGAGAATCTATCTCCGGGAAAATATACAGTAAAATTCGGCGGAGGCAATCTTTCAAGCGGCGTATATTTTTACAGGATTGAAATTTCGGATGATAAAAATATTTTATTTAATGAAAGCAGAAAAATGTTTCTGATAAAATAACTCTCCCCTTTTTCTACAGATGCTTAAGCAATAAGCCAAGCCCGTACATTTCAGTTTAACCACATATACCCTGCAGCAAACTTATGCGAATGCATATACAACTCTTTCCAAAATACGGTTTTCGCAAACAGCCGGAATCCGTCAGGCAATAATTTTCATTTTCACATTTCAGAATTTTTGAACTTTGGATTATGCGGAAAATTTTTCTAAATTGCGTCCGCATCAGATACTGATGAATAGTAATGTTTAAAACTAAAGTGAAGATGAAAAGATGATCCGTGAACCCACATAACTTCCAGCCGCAGAAAAACAAATCCTGATTTATCACTTGCAGATAATCCCGGTTAAGCTAAATCCGGAATTCAATAACATTTGACAAACCTATAAATAAAATTAATATGACTAAACTATTGTGCAGCTGTTTATTCAGCATTATTCAACTTGCAATTTCAGTATTACATTCAGGAATAGTTAATTCAAAATCCTCTGACACAGATACAACTTTATATACAATTTCAGATTCAGTTGATTATGCAGAAAATGTTCATATGTATATCTGCATACAGGCGCTTATGCTTTTAAAAGATAAATTCCCGCAGTACAATTTTACGGAATTTGACAGGCATACCGGCACAATGAATGACTTCGGCGACAGACAGTGGCAGACAGGACTTATAACAACAGGAGCTTACAGGGAAGACAAAGAAGATGTAGTTTTTGACATACGGGGACCGTTCGGATTCTTTGCAAGCAATTCACATTTCTGGAATTCCGACAACCGCACAGGAGGAGATCATACATTTACGAATCTTAACATTCTCGGAATAAACTACAATTACCCGAATGCATATACAAAGATAAAAAGATATGAAGACGGAAACTGGCAGGAATGGAACGGCAGCGGCTACGGAGGAAAAAGATACATTGAATACAATGCCGGAAACGGAAAATTTTACAGATACAGTTATCATACGAGAGGGCTTGCGGAATTCTACAAAACAAACAGGATCTGGCTTGAAAGCATTATCAACACTCTGGGTGAAACGGAGCCGGTAAGAAATGAAATCAGGGTTGCGGATATTGTAAAAGACAGAATTGCGTGGGAAGTTCTCGGAAGGATTGCTCATCTGAATCAGGATCTGAGCGTTTCCGCGCATACGAAAAATGACGTGCATGTCAGGATATGGGACGGAGGAGACTGTTATCACAATTACATTGACGACGGAGCTTATCTTAATTACAACTGGCAGACTGCCAAACAAAGCGGAGGATTCTTTAATCCTTACGAAAACAATGACGATCCTCTGAGATACATTTTATATACATCTGCACAGCTTGCGGATCATTTTCCGAGCGGTCCGGACTGCACGGAAATTCCCCAGCAGCATTCCGGGAACAACAGTCTCCCCGGAGGCAGCAATCAGATGATAGAAAATTATTACAGCCGGCTCGGTCCTTCGCCTCAGAACATTACAGATGTCAGCGCGGAAGCAGATTACTGTTTTAATCATGCTATTAGATCAACGAGCGCTTTATTTTACTGGTTCGGGGTTGAAACCGGCATTTTCAATTCTGACTCTTTTGCCTGCCCTGTAATTAATTCGTTTTCAAAAAATCTTCCCGACAACAATATTTACAGGGAGGAGACGCTTGCATTAACCTGCAATGCATCAGGATCAGATTTAAGCTACGAATGGTTTTTTTCAGTATGCGATTCAAATGCAGCATGCACAGAACCGATTCCGGGACTGACTTTTACCGCTGATGGCAACAGACTTTTTATCAGAAACATTAATTTTAAAAACAGATACACCTGTTCATACTATGATTCATTATGCTATCAGAGTGAAGAGAATAATTTATCCGAAGGTCCTCTGAATTTTCTTATCGGCGTAAAAGTAAAGAACAGGCTCGGACAGCAGAAGAAGTTTTTTAATTTTAACACGCACAGCTATTTCAGCCCTCTCGAAACTTTAAGACCGCCGGAACCGCCTGTGTCGGGATGTCCGTGGCTTCTTGTATCAGACGGATATCAGATGAAATACAGAAACAGTTTGCTGAAAAATTCTCAGCATACAAAAAATTACGGCATGGATATTACAGACAATTATGTTATTGAAGAAGAGCCGTATATTAATCTTAAAGAAAAATCAGTCATTCTGGGAATAAAAGAAATCAGTGATGATGAAAATCTGACTGATCAGATCAGAATAAGGAGCATTGATTATCCGAAAGATTCTAAAATCGGAGTTACGGAAAACGGTGATGTGATACTTTATTATCCGGATGAAATAATCTCGCCTTCTCTTGCCCTGCTGTCAGGAAGAAATGTTTCAAAGGAAACTGTTTATGATTCTCTTTATGGTATTAAAGTCAGAGGAAAAGAAAGCGATAAACTTTATCTGGAATTCCCTGATATTTCCGGCAGAAGATATTTGTCAGGCAATGTCCCGGACAGTATTGCGGTAATACTTGACCCGAATTCACCCGGGGACAATTCCGGAAATCCGGTAATAAAAAATGTAACGGGAGTAATTACCGCAAAAGATACCGATGGAAACGAAAATGCAGCTCCTGCAGATTTCGGGATGAGACAGTTAAGATCGGATTTATTCATTCCGCTTTTCGGCAGCAAAAAAGTAAAATCAGCGGAGATATACTGGAACAGGGATTTCGAGTATTCTTATATCGGCGCACTGCCGGTTTATTACGGGGGATTTACGGAAAGGAATCTTGATCTGACATCTGCTTTCGATTACAAAACCGGTGATGTAAAAGAACTGCTGTTACGCGGTGATAAGAATTATTACAGCGCTGACAGTTCCACATTTCTGATACTGAATTTCAAACCTTCGGGTGATAACCCTCCGGCAGGGTTCAACCGTTCATATGTATTCAGTACAACCGGAAGGAGTATAAAGAATAATTCTTCTTCTGAATCTATATCTGATCAGGCAGGAACAAAGTCTTCCGGAGTTTTTCAGAACAGATTATCCGGAAATTTTCCGAATCCGTTTAATCCCGTTACGAATGTGGAATTTGGAATTTCGGAATCGGGATTTGTATCATTGAAAGTTCATGACATGCTTGGTAAAGAAGTTGCAACACTTGTAAATGAAAATCTTCCGCCGGGGTATTATACTGTTAAATTCAACGGAAGTAATCTGTCAAGCGGAGTTTATTTCTGCATTATGAAAACAAATGATATTATAATTACTACGAGAATGATATTAATGAAGTAAACCCGGGAAGAAAACACGTTTTTCAGAAAAGCCGTGTAAGTTATTCTGCACGGCTTTTTTAATTTTGAATTTGGTTTCAGGCAGCTGACTGAAATTATTCCTATTTATACCGCAGTGCACATCCGTCCAAAACGTTGTATTAAATTTTTGAGATTTAAAATAGCCGCTTTTCTTTTAAAATTCGATATTTATATATATTCTTAATTCATACAACAGTTTTAAATTAATTTGGACACCAGTGATAAATTATCACTGATTCACATTGAAAAACCTGATTATTAGGTTTATTTTGTTATATGGACAAAATTTTTCTCGACAAAATCTTCAATAATTCAAAGAATAAAAAGATTTTTATAATCGGTGATATAATGCTGGACAGATATCTGCTCGGAGACGTTAACAGGATATCACCTGAAGCGCCGGTTCAGGTATTTGACATAAAGAAAAGCGAATTCCGGCTTGGAGGAGCGGCAAATGTAGGATTAAATGTTAAAACTCTCGGATCGGAACCTGTTTTAATCGGCGTAACCGGAGAAGATTCCGAGGGAAAGCTGCTGCTGGAAGAAATGAAGAAGCTTTCATTAAGCACTGACGGAATCATCCGTGAAAAAAACAGACCTACCACATGCAAAACGAGGGTAATTTCCGATTCTCATCATTTGCTTAGAATAGACAGCGAGTCAAAGGAAGAAATTAATACAGAATCTGTTTCAGGGATAATGAAATTTCTTGAAAAGAATGCCGGTCAGATCGGAATTATTATTTTACAGGATTATAATAAAGGAGTACTGACTAAAGATCTTATAGGTAAAATCACCGGATTCGCAATAAAAAATAATTTAAGAATTCTTGTAGATCCTAAGTTTGAAAATTTCTTTGAATTCAGGAACGTATTTTTATTCAAGCCGAACAGAAAAGAACTTGAAGATGCTCTCGGAAAGAAGGCAAAGCAGCCTGAAGATTTCGACGAATTTGCCGACGAGCTTATAAAAAAAATAAACTGCGAGAATATGATACTGACGCTCGGCGAACATGGGATGATGATATTTGAGAATACAAACGGAAACATGAAGAAAGTAAAAATTGACACAAAAGCAACGAGCGTTGCTGATGTATCAGGCGCAGGAGACACGGTTATTTCGACAATTGCAGTTTGTCTTTCCGGCGGTGCAAATGTAAAAGATGCAGCTGTAATATCTAACTTTGCGGCGGGTATTGTAGTAAAGGAAGTCGGGATAGTACCGATATACAAAGATGTTCTGATAGAAAACATACTGAAGGAGCAGGCATGATTATAGAAAAGGAAGATATTGCCGGATTAAAAGAAAAGCTGAAGGAAGAAAACAGAAAAATTGTATTTACAAACGGATGCTTTGATATAATTCACAAAGGCCACGTAACATATCTTAATGAAGCGAAGGAACTCGGAGATTATCTGATAATCGGAGTAAATTCCGATGCTTCGGTTAAGAGACTTAAAGGAAATGACAGACCTGTAAACAATGAGAAAGACAGAGCGTTTATTCTTGATAATCTGAAACCTGTTGACAGCGTGATTATTTTTCATGAAGACACTCCTTATGAAATCATAAAGGAAATCATTCCTGATTACCTTGTCAAGGGCGGAGACTGGAAAGAGAATGAGATAGTCGGTTCGGACATAGTAAAAGCAAACGGCGGGAAAGTTGTCAGTCTGAAATATGTCAGCAATTATTCGACGACCGGTATTCTGAAAAAAATAACGGGCAGTCAGGACAAATGAAGCGATTATTGATTCAATTATTTAATTATCCGGATGCCGGAAGATAAAGAAAATATAAACGAAGAAAATAATGACTCCGGGAATTTACCTGAAAAGGAAAAGAGTCTTTTCGGAAAAATTATAAAATGGTTTTTTATTTTGTTACTGATAACAGTAATTCTTGTTATCGGTGTTTTTATTTTCATTCAGACAGATACATTCGACAGAATTGCGCTTAACTATGCGCTCGACGCAATAAATTCCTCACTTGACGTAAAAGAAGGCAAGGATTCACGGATATATGCAGAATCACTTGAGGGAAATCTGTTCAGCGGATTCAGATTAAAAAACGGCAGTGTAAGAGTAAAGAACGACACTCTTCTGAAATTCAGTTCAATCGAGGCAAAATACAATATCTTCGCACTTCTCAGAAAAGAAATTTCCGTAATGAATCTGACTATTAAACAGCCGCAGATTAACCTTACAAAAGTAAAAGGAAAAAACGACAGCCTTGTCTGGAATCTTAATCATCTGCTTTCATCAGACAAGATAGATGAAGATACAACAACGAAAGAATTTGACTGGGGAATTACCGCCGAAAACATTCAGATAGAAAACGGCTCTGTCAGAATCCTTGAGGAAAAAACCACGGATAAGCCTATAAGAGAAATTAATATGGACAATAAGGATACGTTTGATATTTCTTATTTCGATCTGAGCGAACTGAATCTCAGATTATCGGCAAAATATTATCCGGAAATGAAGGAAGCAGATCTGAAGAAACTTACCTTTAAGACTAATTCAAAATTCAATGTTGATACAATGTCTTTCAGAGCAGTTCTGAATGACAAGGACTCGCTGGCAACCATAAAGAATTTTTCTCTTGTCACTGACAGAACAGATATTAAAATCTATGAAGTTGAGATGAATAATGTAAAGCCTTTAAAAGGCATTGAGTATGAAAAATTCGAGAAGAACAACATGAAACTGAATCTGTATACACGAAATTTTAATTTTGATGATCTGAAATATTTTCTGCCGGATCTTGATTTTCTTGACAGCAGTGTTTCCCTTGAGTTAGCTGCAGAGGGAAAATACGGAAACCTTAATATTGAAAAATTAAAACTTATCACGCCTAATTCCTCTTATACATTTTCCGGAAACGTTAAAAACCTTGATGAACCTGAAAATTTATTGTTCGATATTACAGGAAAGGATATAGAAATTGATCCGAATGATACCAGATTAGTTATTCCGGGACTAGACATACCGGATTACAGCTACCTGGGAAAGGTTACAATTCCGTCAATCACATACAAAGGAGCACCTGACAGATTCACTTCAGTCCTCGATGCAAGATCAGGCGCAGGGAATGTTACCGGAGAAGTTTATCTTGATCTGACTCAGTCAGTTCCGAAGTACAAGGCGGATCTCACTGTTGCAAATCTGAATATCGGAAGAATTATAAAGGATAAATCACTTGAAAGCAGTATTAACGGTGATTTTGTTGCGGATGCAGCGGGATTTGATTACAGGACAGCGTCGGGCAGGCTTAATTATAAAATAAACAGGACTAAAATTTTCGGACAGAACATTTCATCTTCAAACGGACAGTTAAGTTTTAACAGAGGAAATGTGAAAGTTGACGCCGATTATAAAGCAGATATAGTAAATGCAAGGATTAACGGTCAGGTGAATATTTCCAACATAAAAAACATATCATATGATTTAAAGGGAAACGTAACAAATCTGAACATTGCCGGTTTTACAAAAGACAATTCACAGAGCAGCAGCCTTAATTTCGGTTTTGAGATAAAGGGAAGCGGATTTACGCCTGATGAAATGAACGGTAATTACAGAATTGACATGAATCCCTCAACTTTTGCCGGGATAGAGATTCCGGCGACACCTCTTGACATTACACTTGACAGAGATGGGATGACAAGAAAAGTTTCCGTAAAGACAGCATTTGCAGATTTAAATGCAGACGGATATTTTGATTTCAGTTCGCTTGCCGGCGCTGTAAGCAGAAACATAGAGAAACTTTCTGAAGAAATCGGCATGAAGTTTTTTCCGGATACGCTTAATACAGATTATACAAACGCCGCAGATTTTACATCCGGATGCAGTAATATTTTTATGAATTATTCCGTTGACGTAAAGAACATGTCGCCTCTATCTTCTTTTACAGGCAAAGACACATTACATCTTATAGGCAATTTCAGCGGATCGGTAAGCGACAGCTGCGGATTATTTTCCCTTCTGACACAGGGAGACATAAAATATTTCATTTACAGGGATTCGGTATTCAAAGCAAAGGATGCAAAATTAAACCTTTCATTCAGGAATGACATTACGGCAAAGAATTTGTCGGGACTGGATATTAACCTGGGAATGTATGCCGATAAGATACAGACAGGCAGCTTTCCTGTTGATTCAGCAATCGTAAAAGTCAGATATTTTGAAAATAAAAATAATTTTTCGGTTTCAGCCAGGCAGGATTCTACGATATCATTTTTTACCGGCGGGAAAATTCAGGATTCCTTAGTAATAGTGTTAGATACAATGAATGCGAAATATCAGGAATTCAGGGTAAGAAATAATAAGGATCTGGTATTCAGATACAGCGAAGCAGACAGCAGCGGAAAAATTTCTTTCAGGCAGTTTACAATAAACAGTCTCAGGCAGAGATTTAATATTTCCGGAGACTATTCATTTTCCGACAGCAGCAGTATTAAAATTACAGCAGACAATCTGAAGATTTCCACATACCAGAAACTATCAGATCCGGATATAGATACAAACAATGTTGTTTCAGGTAATATCAGAAGAATGGAACTGTATTACAACGGAACATTTGAGAATCCGGAACTGAGACTTGAAGCAAACTCTGACATTCTTGAGATCGGCGGAACAAAGATAGGAAGACTTGATGCGCTGATAAATTTTAAAGACAACGAATTTCATCCTGATATATCATTTAACAACATAAGCAATTCAGGCAGTTTCAGGCTGAACGGAAATTTACCGTTTATTAATCCGCTTTCAGAAGAAAAAACAGACAGTCTGGAAAGAATCAAAATTATGCAGGGAAAGGAACTGAATATTACGGCTACTGCAAAAAACTTTCAGCTCAAAGTGCTTCAGCAGCTGCTTCCTTATACAACATCACTGGAAGGAATACTCGACGGGAAAATAAATATGACAGGCACGCCGGAGGCACCTGTTTTAGCCGGAAAAATGGACATTAACAGAGGAATGTTTTATGTAACATTAAACAGAATGAAGTACAATTTCAAAGCTGACCTTTCAACGAGCAACAACAGGCTTATAATTCAGGATTCAAAAATCTATACATCACAGGAAAAAAGCAGATTTATAACTACAACCGGTTATATTGATTTTACTAATCTGACACTGAATGAAATCAATCTTAACATGAGCGGAGATCTGAAGGCATTCGACAAGAAAAACGGCCAGACTCAGCTCGGGATTTCGGGTGATTTGTGGATCGGAAGCGGTTCACCGAAACTAAAAATACAGGGAAATCAGAACGGGATAAATCTCACGGGAAATCTCGTGTTAATAAAAGGAAACGTAGTGTTTAATCCTTTTATACAGGAAGCTTACAATATCTATTCGGATGATTTTAATTACGGGGTTATCATTGATTCAATAAAGTCAGTGCTTGAACCTGACGGAAAAGTCCTGCTTCAGAGAAACGACAGTGATATTGTTTACAGCAAAGTTAATCTTAATCCGTTCCAGAAAGTACTGTATGTGAACAACAATAAAAACTTAAAGAAAAAAGCAATTTCACAGGGAAGTTCATTTATATATAATCTTTATGTCACGACATCGGGGAATGTATTTCTGAAATTCATTGTAAATGAAAAATCACAGCAGGAATTTTTCGGAGAGATCAAAACAGATATATACATTGACAACAAGGATAAAAATCAGATTTCCGGAAGAGGAATTGTCAAATTAGGGAATAATTGTTATTACAAATTCTTCAGGAAATTCGACGCAACAGGTACTGCAAAATTCAACGGACCGGTGACAAATCCGGAACTGGCAATTTCGGCTACATACAAGGGATATGCGGATTTAGGCACAGGTTCATCGGGAAGACAGAACATGCAGGACGTAATAATTGACCTGTCAGTTACCGGAAGCGCAATGAATCCGACGCTTTCAGTTACGCTTGACAGAGGCAACAACAAGGAATCCGGCAGCAATGCAACAAGCGATGCGATTTCATTCCTGCTTTTCGGAAGATTCAAGGATCAGCTGTCATTTGATCAGAGTACAAGTCTCGGCGCAAATATCGGGGCGTCTTATCTTTCAAGTTTTGTATCTTCATCAATCGAAGACATACTTCCGTGGATAATAAATACGAATATCAATTACGTTGATTCCGAAGGAGGCTCGATTGCAAGCAATGCGGATATAAGATTTACAGCCGCAATCGGAGATGCAATAGTAAGATTCGGCGGTCAGATCTTCAAAGGTATAGCAAATACAGATATAATAGTGGATTATCCGCTTAACAAACTTCTAAGAATGGAATCTCTGTCAAACAATCTGTTTATCAGAGTAGAAAAGGTTTATGATGCGTTTTCAGAAAGCACGGATGTGTCAAACACAACAGGAACAAGGGCAGGAGCAACAGTTTTTTATAAAATCAAATATTAAAATCATCAGACTTAAAAACGATATATCTGCATACTTAAAGAAAAACAAGGGTTCATCCCTTAAAGTGAACTCGATTCTGAAAAAACTGCGTCTTTCACAGGATAAAAGGGAGCAGGTAAAAAGAGCACTGACGGAACTTGTAAAGGAGCAGAAAGTAATCAAAGAAGGCAAGTATTACGGATACAGTGAAATATCCGAACCGGAAATATTAACCGGAGAAATTGATTTCGGAAAAGACGGAAGAATCTTAGTGAGCCGTATTTCAGGCGATAAAAAGAAAGTTTCTGATAAATACAAAATAGCGGCGGGTAAAAATATACGCGTTGAAATAGGAGACATAGTAGAATTTAAATTAATTGATTCGCCCGAAGGTAAAACTGCTCAGGTGATAAACATAAAGGACCGGGGCAGGAAATATTTAAGCGGAAAATTCGAGAGTCAGAAAGCATACGGGATTGTTTATCCCGATTCAAGGGAAGTTAAGAGAGAAATTCTTATTTCATACAAGGATTTTAAAAATGCAGAGACCGGTGATAAAGTTTATATCGAGCTTCTTAATCCGGAGAGCATAAATGATGAGTTTACGGATTTAAGGGGAGTCGTGACAGAAGTTCTCGGCAAAGCCGGAGACAGGTCAGCCGAGGAGAAGTCAATTCTCAGGAAATTCAGTCTGATAAAGGAATTTCCGCCGGAAGTAGAATCAGAAGCTGCTAAAATCCGTGTAACTTACAACATCAGGGACAGGGTTGATTTACGGGAAAAAAATATATTTACGATAGACCCGGCAGATGCAAAAGATTTTGATGATGCGGTATCAATTGAAGTTCAGGAAGACGGAACTTACATGCTTGGAGTTCATATTGCCGATGTTTCACATTTTGTTACGGAAAATTCGGTAATTGACAGAGAAGCCGTAAAGAGAGCTACAAGCGTATATCTTGTAAGGAATGTGATTCCGATGCTTCCGGAGAGACTTTCGAATGATATTTGTTCGCTGAAACCCGGTGTGGACAGATTAACATTTTCAGTTTTTATACATCTCAGCAAAAGAGGCGCAGTTAAAAATTTTGACATAAAAAAGACAATCATCAGCAGCAAACGCAGGTTCACGTATGAAGAAGCTCAGGAAATCATTGAGACAAAGAAGGGTGATTTTGCGGATGAGCTGCTGACTATGTACAAATTAAGCAAGACAATTACGCTCAAGAGATTAAAAGAGGAAAGCCTGGATTTTGATTCGAGCGAAGTTAAATTTGTATTTGACAAGACCGGAGATGTAAAGGATATTGTTGTAAAGGAAAGACTGGATTCGATGAGACTCATTGAAGAATTCATGCTGCTTGCAAATAAATGCGCCACAGTATTTGTAAATAATCTTTCAAAGAATCTGAAAATTAACCTGCCGTTTATATACAGAGTTCATGACATGCCCAACAAGGAAAAAATGCGCGAGTTAGGAGAGTTTGTAAAGCAGTTCGGATACAGTATAAATCCGGAAGAAAAAAATTCTCTCAGAAAACTGCTGAATGCGATTGAAGGAAAGCCGGAGGAATATATAATAAACAACCTGCTTATCAGATCAATGGCGAAGGCGATATACACGGAGAAGAACATCGGGCATTACGGGCTGGGATTTAAGGATTACTCTCATTTTACATCACCGATCAGAAGATATCCAGACCTGCTTGTGCACAGGATGCTTTATGATTATATCTATAATGAAAAGCAGATTGAGGAAAAAGCCGGATATTACAGAAAGATCATTCCGGAAATCGGCAAACAGAGTTCAGTAATGGAGCAGAATGCGGAGCAGGCAGAAAGAGAGTCAATAAAACTCATGCAGGGAGAATATATCAGCAGGCATATCGGCGACGAGTATGAAGGAATCGTATCGGGACTTATTCAGTACGGAATGTTTGTGGAAATAATGGAAATATTAGTTGAAGGGATGATAAGATTCAGGGATATTCAGGATGATTATTACGAATATGACGAGAAGAATCATATTGCGCGCGGAAGGCGGAAGGGAAAGACATTCAGGGCCGGACAGAAAGTCAGAATAAAAGTTATGCGTGTAAACAAGGAAACAAAAAAAATTGATTTTGTTCTGATAAACTGATTACTGAACCGGTAAATGTAAAAATCTTTCTGTGTAATTCAGGATTTTATGCCGGCAGTTTATTACTTATAATATTATTTATATGAGAAACAATAATGTATTCCGGAAAGTACTTCTAATAACTGTATTGAGCTTGAGTTTTTTCAGTGCGGTTTTTTCTCAGGACAGCACAGATAATTCCGATTCATCAGGTACGGAAATACTGAAAACAGGTGAGAGCATTCAGAAATATTTATCGCTGAAAGAGACAGCTGACAGGGAGGATTCTCTCAAAATAGCACTTCTTAACGAGCAGATTAAAATTTTAAGAACGGATGAAGATTCAAAGCGGAGTTCAATATTAAAACAGCTGGACTCTGTCAAGAATTCTACGGAACAAAGGAAGCTGATACTTAAGGCAAGGCTGGATTCTCTTAAGAAGTTTACAAAGGGAGCTCCGGTAAATCCGTTCGGAGACACACTGTTTACAATATACATGAGAGTCGGCGGATATACTGCGGCTGAACGGGCAAACAGCCTCAATGAAAAAATCAGACTGATACAGGAGGATAAATTTTATTCGCCTGATTCACTCCTGATTATACCTGGAATTATCACAACGGATATTGTATATAAGGGAATTCTCGTGCTGAGCATAACTGAAAATGACGAACTGATAAGAGACAAGACATCGGATGAGCTTGCCAGGAATTACAGAGAAGAGATAATTAAATCCATTGGAAAATACAGGGAGGAAAACAGTTTAAGATTCAAGCTTGAAAAAGCGGGTATGGTACTGATTGTCCTGCTGGTGCTGGTGCTTATAGGTTACGGAGTCAGCAAGCTTTCGGAATGGATAAACAGAAAACTTGTAGACTCGAAAGACAAATATGTAAAGAGTGTCAGGATTTACAATTACGAGATTCTGACATCACAGAGGATAATCGGCATATTCATACTTATCAATAAATACATAAAAATAACACTTTTTTTTCTGCTGATATATTTTTCACTTCCCGTACTGCTGAAAATATTTCCCAGGACAGCAGGCATTGCCGACAGGCTTCTTGCATATATATTCAATCCGCTGAAAAATATCGCAATAAATATCTGGGATTATTTTCCGAACCTGATTACGATCATCATTATCGTAACATTATTCAGATATGTTCTCAAAGCCCTGATTTTTTTCAGAGATGAGATTATAAACGATCATCTGAATATACCGGGTTTCTACAAAGACTGGGCAAACCCGACTTTTCAGATTATAAGATTTCTCATATTCGCATTTATGCTTGTAGTAATATTCCCTTATCTGCCCGGTTCAAATTCTCCGGTATTTCAGGGAGTCTCAGTATTTCTTGGTTTTCTCCTTACATTCGGATCAGCAGGTTCCTTATCAAATATAATCGCAGGCATTGTACTTACTTACATGAGAGCATTTAAGTTAGGTGACCGTGTAAAGATTGCCGATGTAACGGGTGATATAACCGGGAGCAGCCTGCTTGTTACAAGAATCAGAAGCGTAAAGAATGAAGATATAACAATTCCGAATTCCAACATACTCAGCACTCATACGATTAATTACAGCAGTTCGGCACAGGAACTCGGACTCATCTTAAATACAACTGTCACAATCGGATATGACGCTCCATGGAGGAAAGTTCATCAGCTTCTGATAAGCGCAGCAGAAGCCACGGAAATGACGGAAACTGATCCGAAGCCGTTTGTGCTGCAGACAAGTCTTGATGATTATTATGTAAGTTATCAGATTAATGTATATACAAAAAACCCGGGCAAGCAGGCATATATATATTCCCGGCTTCATCAGAACATACAGGACAAGTTCAATGAGGCGGGAGTCGAGATTATGTCACCGCAGTATAATTCCCTGCGGGACGGAAACAGTTCAACAATACCGGCGGATTATCTTCCAAAAGATTATGAGAGTCCTGCATTTAAGACGGAGAACCGGACAAAATAAATTACCCGGAATGCTGTTATTATCAGCGGTTCATTAATTTTGCTTTGTTAAATATATTCATGAGCGAAACGATTTATAAACTCTCAGACATGTTTTAAATTCATAGTATCTGCGATTGAAATTTATTAATTTTATTTTACAATAAATAAAAAACAAATGGCTAAAGGAACATCCAGAATAAATCCGACAAAAATCAGACTGAATGAGATTGAAAAGGAGTTAGCCGAATTATCTGAAAAAAGAAATTCACTTGTAGCTCACTGGAATCTTGAAAAAGATCTTATTAAATCAATCCGTTCGACCAAGGAAGAGATTGAATCATTAAAGACCGAAGCCGAAAAATATGAAAGAGAAGGAAATCTTGCGAAAGTTGCCGAAATCAGATACGGCAAGCTGATTGAATATCAAAAGTCGATTGACAAAAAAACTGAAGAGCTGGCAAATATACAGAAAGACAACAAGATGCTTAAAGAGGAAGTAGATGCTGAGGACATAGCAGAGATAGTTTCAAAATGGACAGGCATACCTGTTACTAAAATGCTTGAGAGTGAGAGAGAGAAACTTGTCCATATGGAAGAAAATCTTATGAGGAGAGTGATCGGGCAGGAAGATGCCGTTATTGCAGTTTCAAATGCAATAAGAAGATCCCGCGCAGGACTGCAGGATGAAAACAGACCTATAGGTTCATTTATATTTCTCGGGACAACTGGCGTAGGTAAAACAGAACTTGCAAGAGCTCTTGCAGAATTTTTATTTGATGATGAAAAAGCAATGGTAAGAATTGACATGAGCGAATATATGGAAAAATTTTCCGTATCAAGACTTGTCGGCGCTCCGCCGGGTTATGTCGGATACGAAGAAGGAGGACAGCTTACCGAAGCAGTGAGAAGAAGGCCGTACAGTGTATTGCTGCTGGATGAAATCGAGAAGGCTCATCCGGATGTTTTTAATATTCTGCTTCAGGTGCTTGATGAAGGAAGGCTTACGGATTCACAGGGCAGAACGGTGAACTTTAAAAATACGATCATCATAATGACATCAAATCTGGGTTCGCAGATAATACAGGAGAAACTTCATCTTATAGATGACACCAACAAAGATGAAATAATGAATGAATTGAGAGTAAAGCTGATGGATCTTCTTAAAGCAACAATCAGGCCTGAATTTCTAAACCGGGTGGATGAAATCATACTGTTCAAGCCACTGACATCAAACGATATAAGGATGATAGTTGACCTGCAGCTGAAATTTCTCACGGAGAAAGTTGAGAGGAATCAGATGAAACTTATAATCAGCGACGAAGTAAAGGACTGGCTGGGCAAACTCGGATATGATATTTCATACGGAGCAAGACCTCTGAAGAGAACAATACAGAAGCATATAACCAATGTACTGTCCGAAAAAATATTAAATGCGGAATTTCTTCCCGGCGATACAATTGAAATAAAGCTTGATAAGCATGGATTAATCGAATTCGTCAGTAAGGGCAGATAGATATTCAGATTTAAACAAATTAAAATATACAACATTAGCATTTGATAAATTATACAGACAATTATTTCGATCTGGAGCTGTTAAGACTTTCCGATATTAAACTTCATGAAGCCACGGAAAATAAACGACTCAGAAATATTTTCAACCGGATTTCCAAATCCAGATATCTTATAAATCCGGTTATAGTAGGAAGACATGACGAAGATCTTATACTGCTTGACGGAGCCAACAGATTCGGGTCACTGAAAGAAATCGGATGCAAGCTGATACTCGCGCAGGTACTGAATTACAAAAGCAGTAAATTAAAACTCGATAAATGGAATCATCTGGTATATGATTTTCAT
>JAEUSI010000063.1 GCA_016788375.1 Ignavibacteria bacterium
TGAGCTTTACCTGCCAGAATTACCGGCTTTCCCTGTATGGAAAGTTCAAGCCCTCCAGTTCCGTAAACCGTCACTCCTCCGTCAAGCAGGCTGTAAAAATCATGAGGACTTATATCATCATCCATTTTTATAACTTTAATATGATCCGGAATAACAGGGAAATTCTTTTCTATAAATTTCTGACATCCGGTAAGAGGATTGTCGTTCAGCTCAGACGGATGTATTTTAATTAACCATTGTACATCCTTAATTTCAATAATTTCTTTTACTGTCTCATAAAGCCATTCATCAAAATTCTTATATATCATGGGAAAATAATCTGACACAGCATCCCAGTTTATGTGAGTCATTATTCCCCAAACAGGTTTTTCCGGATCAAGTCTGTATTTTTTCATAAAAAATTCCCTGTCACCTTTGTAATCTTTCAGTATTCCTTTCATGTCTGCGGTTATGTTATTCAGGTATCTTCTGTTAATGAAATTATCAAGTCGCTTCTTCTTTATTTCTGTAAATTCCAGTTTGCTGATTTCAGCCCAGGTCTTTTCACTTATGTTTAAGAATGTTTCCTTAAAGCTGTCAACAGTTCCGAAAAAAAAATGAGCCGTAAGGTAACAGCAGACATAAGAAGTGGAAGGGATATTGTATTTAACTGCCATGCTCAGTGCCGGTCCCCAGTCTGCATAAATGCCGTGAGACATGTAAATTTTTGTAGGTTTGTATTTCTTTATGGCAGTTTCAGATGTATGTGCTGTTACCAGAACTGCAAATGCATATTCCCTAAGTATTTCCTCAAGCCCTTCGTAGGAATCTCCTCTGGTATGCCTCATCATTGCTGACTCAAGATGATTACCGAGATTCATTTTATCAAGAGTGAGTTCTTTGTAATTCTGTAATGTTACTTTACTTGCTTTTTCGCGTAGACTTTCTGCTTTTTCTTTTGTAATAAAATCACTCGTATATGAATACTCAAGACCCATTTTTTCGAGAAGCTTCGTATTTTGCCTGATACAGCTGTTACAATACTTTCCCCAATCCTTTATCTGAACTTCCGGGAAATCAACTCTCTTTGCGCATGCCTTAAATACTCCGTCACAAAGTATCATTTTCACTTTGTGACCTCTCAGCTTTAATGATGATGCAATTACAGACTCGAGATTTGTCTGAATAATCATTCCGCCGGTTGACCAGAACAAGATCTTCTCGGTATCTTTGACGCGTTTTTTTCCCTGTCTGTAAAATTTTCTAGCCTTAAGACGTGTGTTTAACTTTTTTACAATATTACTTTTTAATAACATCTTTTTCGTTTTATCTACCATCAAATTTGTTAATCTTTAGTTCTGTTAAATTAAAAACATTCTACCCTTTTACTGGATTAATCCCTTCCGGAAGAATTCCGCGCTCCTTCAGATAGTCTGTAAATCTGAATAAAAGTCTGTCATTGTATTTACGGGAAGCAAACTGCACTCCGAAAGGAAGTCCGTCAGGTGAGCTGAATACCGGAGCACATACTACAGGCAAATGAGTTAGTGTCCAGATCAGAGAAGGATCAGGTCTCTCCGTTTCTTCTCTTAAAGGCGCTTCTCCTGCTGTACTTAATGAAAAAAGTGCATCATACTTATCAAAAAATCCGTCCATAAGATGAATTAATTTTTCCTGTTCTCTCAGTGAATTGAGAAATTCATCAAGCGATATCTTTCTTCCTCTTTTAAAAATCTCATTCATAACCGGAGAAATTAATTCGGGTTTCTGAAGTTCTTCCTGGAAATAATAAGACAGAGTCTTGTCATAAATAGTCTGATGAACATCATGCGCTTTCTCAATTTCCGCCGGAAGTTCCGTCTCTTCAATTTCAACTTCACTCAGCCCGTTTATCTGTTTAACAAATTCCATAATGCTTTCCTTTGCATAATCAAAAGTATTATCCCACGTGTGAGTCTTTACAAACGCAACTTTCCAGGGTCTACCTTCAGGTTTATTTTGTCTTTTTTCATCGTTAAGTGCATTATCGCTTAACGGATAATTTGAACCGTGAACTCTTATGACTTCAAAAATTCTTTCCAGATCTTCATACTTTGACGTAAAGAATCCGATTGTATCTAAACTGTCCGTGGTTTTAAGCATCCCAGTCCTCGGTATAAGCCCGAATGACGGTTTGCATCCGTAAACTCCGCAAAAGCTGGCGGGTCTTACTATTGAACCTGCCGTTTGTGTTCCTACAGCAGCCGGCACCATTCCCAGCGAGACAGATACTGCCGAACCACTGGATGAAGTTCCGGGTGTTCTTGTTATATCATGTGGATTCATGCAGTTTCCTATTGCATGAACTGCAAACTCTGCCGTATCGGTTTTACCAGGTATCAGTGCCCCGTTCTGCTTCAAATAAAATACAACTCTGGCATCATTCCCCGGTGTAAATCCTTTCCACAACGGACTTCCCATTTGTGTGGGAAATTCATAAGTATTGAAAATGTCTTTTATACCAATGGGAATTCCTTCAAGAGCTCTTAATGTCTTTCCGGAATTAAGCCTCTCTGCTGCCGTATTTGACTGCTCAATAAGATTCATTTTATCATAACATACCCATACTTTATATTTTTCATTATACATTTCAATTCTTTCAATACATTTCTCGGCCATTTCAGCCGGACTGATTTCTCTGTTCTGAATTTTATTCAGAATTTCCCTGATGCTGTATTCCAGGAAAATGCTTTCACCGGTGTTTACAGTTTTAGTTTTCATTTTTTCTTCTCTGCTCTTCTTTTTCGATTAACTGTTCTGTGTATGGCAAAATCCTTTCTTTATTCACTCTTGTCTTTTTAATTACCGGAAGTTCAATGTGCTTTATTTCATCCAGTCTTTTCTCTTTCATTATCCTGTAAAACTCTTCTTCGCTCATCCCGGTTATTTTAAGATAGTAATCAAGTGATTCAGGAATTTCCTTGTCATATTTTTTCGATAATTCAAATCCTTCTTCGCGTGACAATAATCCGTTTCTTACATCCACACTCGCCTGATATGTGGATCTTCCGTATCCGCGCTTCAGATAATTTGTAAAATCATGCATCCCCGGCATAATGCACTCTGCGCTTTTGTATCCCTTGTATGTCCCCTCAATTTCAGTTTCCTTCCACCCGTATGTGTCTCTCACAAATTCCATCTGCCTCTCGTCATCCCAGAAAATATAGTCTCCTAAATGCATTAATCTGATGCCGACTTTTTCAAACTCATCCGGTGTCGGAAGGAAAAACGGCTTCATGTCCCTTTCAGAAATATTCTCGTCTATCATTTCCAGTGGATTTCTTTTTATTGAAACTCTCTCAAAATAATCCCTGTCAAACTTCATCAGCGGCTTCATGTATGATGACCTTCCCGATGCTTCTGCTATTGACTCGCCGTAAACAATAAGCGGGATATTGAATTTTACCGCTATCTGAACAGGGAATGCGCTTCCTCCCGCATGACAATGCCAGCAGGTATCTCCTATTCCTTCCAGTGATTTCTTTGCAAGTCTGTTTACGAGATTCCTGTTCGGAGTAAACATAATATGATCGACATTAAACTTTTCAAGCGAATTTACAAGATTATACCATCCGGTTTCACTGAACCAGTTATGACTGTGTGTCACTGCAAGCGGTTTCATGCCGTATACTTTTGTCAGAACATGAAGCTGAAATGTACTGTCCTTTCCTCCGCTGATTCCGATTATGCAGTCATAATTATTTCCTGCTTTGGATTTTGCTTCTTCGAATATTCTTCTGAGTTCTTTTTCCTTCTCAACCCAGTTAATATGTATCTTCTGCTCGGAAGACTGACATGCCTGACAAATTCCCATCTCGTCAAATTTAACCGATTCCTGTGTCGCTGGAATACAGCATCTTATACAGTATTGAACTCCCTCCATCTGAGGTTTTCCGTAATTAGGATCTTTCATGATTGTTTAATTTGTTTTTTATAATCCTTTAATAATATGGAATAAACTGCAACGTCATTATACTTTCCGTTCTTGAACATTGCTTCTTTCATTATCCCTTCTCTTTTCATATTGTTGTTTTCACAGATTTTCAGCCCGCCTTTGTTTATCAAAGGTGTCGCAGCTGAAATCCTGTTAAGATTCAGTCTCATAAATCCGTATTCAATCAAAAGTGTAAGTATTTCAGTGCTTACTCCTTTGTTCCAGTAATTTTTATTCCCGATAATAATCGCCATCTCCGCCGACCTGTTGATGTAATTTATATTCTGTATCGAAGCATTTCCAATATGTATATCATTTTTTTTCCATCTGACTGCAAAAACTAATTCAGTCTTGCTTTCTGATACAGATTTAACATAAGCCAGCGTCTTCAAATAATTATTAGGATACACCGCATGCGAATTGCCTTCGCAAATCTTCTCGTCATTCAGCCAGCTTATGTATTCTTTCGTAATGTCTTCTTCTGTCAGAGGTGATAAGTAAATTTTTTTGCCGGTGAGAAAAGGATTCTTCATGATTAAAAATATTTAATTTAGACTTAATTCCTGTCTGATTTTTTTTACAGAATTTATTATTCCGTTCGAAAAATATTCTCTGTTAACAATGCCTTCTTTATAGTTCAACAGATGCTCGGTGAATTTACTTAAATCCGGAAACGTTATTTCTATACCGGCATTTTTCATTGCACTAAGCAGCGAATTCCTCATAGGCGCTGCGTTCAGACAAATAGTCCTCTTATTCATCGCCCTTGATTCAAACATTGCTATTGTGTTAAATCCAATTACTATGTCACTTTCACGAATAAGCTTCTCCGTATCTTCATTCTGTGTAGCAAACTTAATTTTCATATTAACTGCTGTGCTTTTTTTCAGGTCTTCTTCTAATGTCATGTAATCTTTTTCCGACGGATGCGGCTTTATTGTAATTTCAGTTTCCTTGTTTTTTAATAAACCGTATTCTGCAATAGATCCTGAAATTATTTCAAAGGGATGTATTTCATAATTTTCTACTCCTAAAATTTTCATCGGCTGAGACAACAGCAGAAATTTCACCTTTTCTTTTTCTGTGTTTCCAGTCTGTGGCAATTTTTCATTTCGGTGATTAAATATCTTGTCAAGATATGGTTGCCCTGTAACTGTAATTCTTTCTCCGGGGAAGCCTTCTTCTTCCATCTCAGACTTTGTCATTTCATCCATTACAAAAACAAGTTCCTTCATATCTTTCAAATCATATTCTGCATACAGCCATCTCCTTCTGTAGTCCTTCCAGAAATCAAGTATGACTATGCTTTTCAGATTTCTTTCAAATGCCGCATTCCTGAGCATCTGTTCTGCATTTCCCCCTCCAGTACCTGTTATCAGAATATCTGGTTTAGTTTTATCAATAATTCTTTCAGCTTCCTGTTTGTCAATTTCAGATTTTATTCTTCTGTAATCAAAATCTTTCACTGACTTTTCACTCAGTTCACCCGTATAAACAGTTATCCCGTTACTTTTATCATTTCTCATTTCTTCCAGAACTGCGCCGACTGCAAGCCCGCCTCCCGGATCATCTGCCACCGCCAGTACTTTCTTTGACATTTATCCGGCTAAAAATTTTTTTGCTTCATACTCTTTAAGTTCACTGAGATTTTCATAAACTTTCATGTATGCATTAATTACATCTTCCAGATCATATTTTGTAAATGTCGGACGCATATATTCGTGTGTGAATACTTCTTCAAAATACATTCTCTCCGTGACAGGACATAATCCTCTTTCGTATGATACATTTCCCTCATATCTCGGACAATTAAAAGAACATTTATGAAGTCTCTGCTGGTATATAGGCTGAAGATACAGCGGAGGCGCAAATCCTGTACCCATTATCGGAGTTGATTCTCTCAGCCTCATTACAGGAAGTTCTGCCTTTACCGCATCCACAAAAGTATTTCTTCCAACTCCGGCAATTTCTTTTTTAAATTTAAATGCCTGCTGATAATAAACATGCCTGCACCCTTCTTTAACTAAAGGAGGAATTATACCGGGTAATGTTCCGAGTATCTTAGAAAGGTAATTTGCATTCGAAATTCTTTTCTCGATAAGTTCCGGAAGTTTCTTAAGCTGCTCGATTCCTACTGCCGCTTCCATCTCTGTCATTCTGTAATTAAATCCGAATGTATTGTAAATATCCGCTGTCTTCTTTCCCTCTACTACTGCCTCGCCGTGATTCCTGATAAGCTGAACTTTTTCCGCTATTACGGGATTATTTGTCGTTATCATTCCGCCTTCACCCGTATGAATGTGTTTGTGATAATTAAGACTGAAAATCCCGACATCTCCGATTGTTCCGACATTTTTCCCTTTGTATGTTGACATAGGTGACTGCGCACAGTCTTCAATAACTTTTAAATTAAATCTTCCGGCAATTTCCATCACTTCATCCATATCTGTCGGATGTCCGCAGATATGAACAACCAGTATCGCTTTTGTCCTCGGTGTAATTTTCTCCTCAATACTCTTCGGATCAAGACAGAATATGTCTTCATCAATGTCTGCAAAGACAGGCACAGCTCCGTATATAAGCGGAGCAATTGCTCCTGCCGTCATAGTATACGGCGAGACTATAACCTCATCTCCGGGTCCAATATCACATGCTCCTATGCAGGCATATAATCCGGATGTATTCGAGTTAACCGCAATACTGTATTCAACACCAAGAAACTCCGCCCAGTCCTTTTCAAATTGCCGGACTGACGGTCCTCCGTAAAAATCCTTGTTCCATGAACCGACATATTGAGATAGGTTTCCTGATTCAAGCACTCTTATGACCGCTTGTTTTTCTTCCTCTCCGATTGAATTGCTGTGCGGAAATATTTCCGTTCTTACAGGTTTTCCTCCCAGCAATGCTAATTTAGACATATCTTCTTCCCTTTGATTCTGTTTATTAATTCAAAAATTTTCAGTGAATTTATTCCTGCTGATTTCAATGTATCTTTTCCTTCGAGTACATTATAAATATTCTCGGCAGCATTCGGTATTGCATATTCAAATTTTACAGGCTTACATTCTGTCAGTTTATACTCAGAATAACCTTTGTATTTTCTGTTTTCTGCTACTATATATTTTTCAATTTCATTTCTGTAATTGAATTTCAATCTGCCTTTTGTTCCGGTTATATCTATTTCGGCAAAAGACAGTTTGCTCGGACTTAATCCTATAAATCTTATTTCCGTTCCGTTTTTAAAAATCATATCAAAACTAACCGTTTCATCTTTCCTGCTTATTCCCTTTTTTACAGAAACTTTAATTAAGTTTTTCTCTGTCTCGCCGATATACCAGTTAACCAGATCAAGATAATGTGAAGCATTGTGAATCAATCCTCTGGAATAATAAAAAGTTAAAGATTCTATCTGTCCTAAACTGTCCGATCTTAAGATTTCATTTATTTCCGCAAACTCATTGAGAAATCTTCTTGTGAAATTTACCTGAAGATGTATTCTTTTCTTCCTGTATAGTTTGCAGATTTCCTTCACATGTTTATAATCGAGAGCCAGAGGCTTTTCACAGAATACAAGTTTTGGCTTGTATGTGATAAGATCTTTCAGGATTTCGTAATGAAGTTCATCATTTACAGCTATTATAATTACATCCAGCTTATTTTCTTCAAGCATTTTCCTGTAATCAGTGTAAGTGTTTATTCCGAAATCCTTTCCGATGATTTTTAATGTATCAACGTTAATGTCAGATACTGCTTTCAGAATAAATTTATCCGAATTTAAAAAAGCCCTAAAATGAGTAAGTGCGCCTTTGACCTTCTTTTTGTAATCAAACTTAAATCCGATATCCCCGCATCCGATTATTCCTGCTGTGTATTTAGTCAAGGTCTTTTACTTTTTTCTGTTTAACTCCAGAATTTATTTCCGCCAGATGTCTGTTTTTGTCCGTAAAATTCAGTATATCTTCCAAACCAAACTTTCGGTTTGTTTTACTTAATTCTTCGTATAGAACTTTTATCAATTCAAAATCTTCCTTTGTATCAAGAGTAAGACGTATTTTATAATTCCTCTTCCATTTGTCGGGAATTGAAACATTGCAGAGTTTGAATCTTTCCTTACCTGTTCTGAAAAAATACAGCGACACATGTTCTCTGTCTTCAGGATCATTTGTGATTTCCGATATTTCTTTCAGATTTTTATAAGAAAAAACTCTTACATCCATTCCTAAAGGTATCTCCCTGTTTTCATTGCCTGTATAACCGATATTCGTTACATAATCATACCCGGGGAAATTATTAATGTATTCTCTCACTACATAATCCGCAACTTCAGGATCCATCAATGGACAGTCACCTGTAATTTCAACTATGGTTTCTGTATTAACCGATTCAGCAGCTTCCTTTACTCTTCCCAGAACATCTTCCTCGCTTCCCCTGTAACAGCTGATGTTTAACTTTCTGCACAGTTCTTCGATTTTATCGTCCGAAGAATTTACAGTTGTTGCAACCATTACTTCATCTAAAGTTTCAGCTTCAGAAAGTCTCTCCGTAAGTATCTGCAGCACCGGCTTTCCTCCCATTTCCATAAGCACTTTCCCGGGTAGACGGCTGGAATTCATCCTTGCTTCGATAATTGCGGCTGTTTTACTTTTCATTTAACTGTGTTTGTTCCGGATGATAAATATTTTCAATTATCTTTTATATAAATTGCCTTTTTATTGAAATATCTGGAATAGCCCTGATTATAAAATACATTCGGATCATTTGAAATGTCCAGCAGAAAAAATGATTTCGGAATTTCGGTTATCCTTCCGATAATCACGGTATCAGTTTTGCTTTCAGTTATATAAGAGTATCTTGATTTCATTTCATCGTCATATTTCATTGCCGAACCGTTAAATATTTCCAGATATGCAGTTTTAATATTATTTTCAGCAGTTAAAGTAAGCAGCAATAACAATACAGCTGTTGCCGGTACGAATGCAGGAATTTTACTGTAAAGAACATTAATTCTTTCTCTGAATTTAAAAATTATTGCTGCAACTGAATAAAACCATAAAATAATAAAAGTGAAAAACAGAAAATTCAGTATTCTGTCATAAGGTGCATTACCTGTACTCCAGTATACCATAAAAGTCTGAAGATACAGAATTACCAGTGACAATGCCGTTATTGAATATGGATTTACTTTATATATTCCTTTGTCGCAAAATTTTATGCAAAGGGGAATCAGTATAAATGTAATGATCAAAAGCGGTGAGAAGAAAATCCACTTAAGAATTTCTTTTGTAAGAAATATTGCTGAGTTGTTTACTGAATAAAAAATGTTTCTGCTGTTTTCGTAATATCCGGCTCTTTTAAAATTTTCCGGTGATGTAAAAGCGATGTAAACAGAAATAATAACTGCAACTAAAATTATAAAATCAGTTAATCCGAATTTCTTCACGAAGAATATTTTTCTGAGCGCAGAAAGAAATGCAAGAAGCAAAAGAGTTATTGCCGCAAGTTCATTGGATCCGGCAGTTGCTGCTGAAAAAAAAACGCAGGTTGCTGTATAAATAATTTTTTTCCCGGGTTCCACTGTTTTATCAATTCTGCTATAAAAAATAATTGCCAGCATAAGGGATACCATTCCGAGATTGTAATAAATTACCGACACTAGCCAGTAAAAACCCTGACCGGCAGAAGGCATGGAGTATAGAAACACAAAGAAGACTGATAATGTAAATACGGATTTTTCGGAATAAGTCAGATTTCCTTTGGTAAATTCCGATATAAAAAAATAAAGCGTGGATATGTAAATTAAAATCATAAGTAATGTAGCAAGTTTATACCCTGCAAGAGATTTGAAATATAAAGGATTTACTGCCACAAGTATATATCCGAAAAACCTGCCTCCCCAGAATTTGTAAAAACTTCTGTATGCTTTTGAAAATCCGAAGGTTCTTGTTTCCTCTCCGAAAAAAAAATCTTCGGGAGTAGGCTGATTAAAATAATTTAGTATCAGGAACGGTAATACCGCAAGTATCAGTATACAGAATAGTATGAAATAGTTTTTCCCGGAAGATTCATTCCTGATAATTTCCATATCCGGAGAAATTTATTAAATTAAAAATGCGGGGGAGTGCATTACTTATAAACTTTATTGATTTGATTTATTTCTTAAACAGAAATGCTGAATCAGTATTATCAGACTTCAGATATTTATACCTTTCTTCATTTATTAACTTTAAATCCGGAAACAGTTTCAGATACAACTGAACAAAATCTCTTTTCCATACAATGTTGCTCTTTCCGTGATAATTTTTAATTTCTGTTAACTCATCAGCGTAATATTCATTGCCGAAAATCAGGCTTCCGGAACATCTGTAAATTTCCCTTAATGCTGTTTCGATTTTTTCAGGAGCTAGGTGAATCAACACGTGTGTTGTAAATACAAGGTCAAATTCCCCGTCTTTAAATGGTATTTCATATGCACTCGCTTCAGTAATATTCAGATCTTTGGTTCTTTTGTATGCAAGTTCAATCGCTTTCGGCTGAATCTCTATACCGAATAAATTCTTAAACCCGAGTTCCTGCAAACTTACAAGCATTATTCCGATGTTGCATCCGACTTCAAGTATTTTAATATTCCTGTCAAGTCCGCCCAGAAATCTTTCGTTAATTTCAGTTTTGGAAATTCCCATTGCATTCTTGTATGCAGAATCCAGTTCTTCATTAGTGTACATGTTTCTCTGATTATACATTTCACCGAATTCAGTTCTCCAGATTATTTCCTGTGAAGTTAATTCTCTGTTCAAATTATTTTTAAAGTTTAATTAAAAATTTTATTCTATCATTTCCCATTTTAAAACTGTGTCTTCTTCTATATCATATAATGCTTTCTTTCCTAAAACTTCGTCTATCTTCACGGGACTAATTCCGGAAGCAGGTCTTTTCCATGTCAGCATTTCATAAACGATAACTTCGCCTTTTGTAATTTTCTTCTTTGAAACAAGGCTCCTTCTTGCATTGGCAATTGCTTTTGCCTCAGATTCAATTGCCCGTTTCCTGAATTCTCCAAGATATGTAAAAGTACGGTCCGTTATTTTAAAGAAATGCTTCAGATCTTCTTTATCCATAGCATGATAGTGATCATTGCCCGGCAGTGTCTTGTCAAATGTAAAATGCTTTTCAAGAAATACTGCGCCGAGTAAGACTGCAGTTTTCAGGACTTCCATATCTTCGGGCATAGTATGGTCCGAATATCCGGGGACTATTCCGGGAAATTTTATTCTCTGATCAAGTATCATTCCGAGATTTGCATTTTCATTCAGCGTAGGATAATTAAGTATGCAATGCATAATGCATAATTTGTTTCCGTATTCACTTATGATCCGAACTGCATCCTGAATCTCACTTATTTCAGAAGCTCCGGTTGACAGCAGTAAAGGTTTGCCGTATCTGCAGATGTGTCTGATGAAGGGAAAATTTGTAATATCCGAAGATGAAATCTTATATACCGGCATCAGATCATTCAAAAAGTCTGCCGAATCCGTATCGAAAGGAGTTGACATAAATTCAATTCCCGCTTTGTCACATTCTTTTTTTAATTTCTCGTAATCTTTTTTCAGAAATTTATCATACTTTTTGAATAATTCCAGCTGGCTCTTTGTAGGTTCTTTTTTTAAATCCCAGTAATATGGACTGTCCCCGGATGCAAGCTTTTCTGCTTTGTAAGTCTGAAATTTTATAGCATGAGCTCCTGCTTCAGCTGCCTCATTAATCAGTCTTACCGCCAAATCAAATTTGCCTTCGTGATTAACTCCGGCTTCTGCAATAACATACGGTCTGTTTATAATATCTGGATCGTAAGTGTCAAATACATCCGTAATTTTCATTTCTTGCTTTATAAATTTTTCTGAATTCAGAACTGAATATTTTACCAGGCTGTCCAGCCACCGTCAACTCTTATGTTGTCTCCCGTAACATAACTCGACGCTTCTGATAAAAGAAAAACCAGCGCACCTGCAACCTCATGATTATAACTCATTCTCTTCATCGGCGAAAACTTTGAAAAATTTTCTTCGAATTTTTCTTCATGGTTATTCCAGACGCCGTGCGGTGTTATCTGATTTACCCTTACTCCTTTGTCTGCCCAGTAAGTAGACAAATACTGAGAAAGAGCCATCACTCCTCCCTTTGAAGCAGAATAAGCAGCAGGACATCCGAGACTTGTCCCTTTATACAAATTCTGATTTGGTGCAACGACCGAATATGTTGACGGCATATTTACAATCGACCCGCTTCCCTGTTCCGCCATATAACTTCCTATTATCTGACAAGTCAGGTATGTTCCCTTCAAATTTGTTTCTACAACAGCATCCCAGTCATTATCCTCATATTCTTCAAACTTTGCAAAAAATTTTGCCGTCTTGTTCTGATGACAGTTAACTAATCCGTCGATCCTCCCAAACTTTTCAATAGTTTTCTGTTTCAATGCTTCTACATCTTTTCTTTTTCCTGCATCTACCGTTACTCCGAGAATTTTACCCGGAAATCTGTGATTGAGCTTATCAGAATGTTCCTCAGGTTTCATTTTTTCAATATCAGCAACGACAACACTTGCTCCGTATTGCGCACAGGCTTCGGTAAATGCTCTGCCGATAAGACCCATTCCTCCTGAAATTATTATTACTTTTCCTTCAAGACTGAATTTTTCTTTAAAATTTATTTCTTCCGGATTAGTTGTTCTCATAAAAAATTTTTTTATTGTTTAATTTCTTCCGATTTCTTTCAGAATTTTTAATGCAACCTTCAGATCTGCAATTCCCTGTTCTAAACCTTGTTCAGGGCTTTTATTTCCCTTTACAGCTTCAATAAAATGTTTCATTTGCTCAGTGTAACTTGTATCCAGCAGTTCAATGTAATCATTCCCTTTCTTTACAACTTCTGTTTTTTCATCAGTCAATATTTTAACTTCCGGTATTCTGAAATCCCAGTACAATGTCCCTTCAGTTCCTATTATCTGACAATTTCTGTAATAAGGTTTTTGAAAAAAATTTAAATGAATATTTGATAAAACACCTGTCTGATGCTTAAGCAGAATTTCAACTCCTTCTTCGGCATCTATTTCAATTGCATTACCTGATGTTCCCATGGCTTTGACATCAGTAACTCCACCGAAAAAATAAGTAAGATAATTCTGCTCATGAATTGAAGTCAGCACTGCACCTCCTCCCAGGGAAGTATTTGCAGCATATGACTTTTTGTAATCTTCATTTTTATGCCATCCGGGCATGTATGTACCGAACTGTGCCTTTGCTGAAATCACTTTTCCTATTTTTCCTTCTTGAATTAATTTCTTCATTTCCCTGATACACGGATGAAAAATCAGGTTGTATCCCATCATTACAGGAATGTTTTTTTCATTTACAATTTTTAACAGTTTATCTGTCCTGTCTGTGTTTTTTCCGAGCGGTTTTTCTATAAATATAGGAATACCTTGTTTTGCTATTTCAATTGCAGTGTCTGTATGAAGTGATGTAGGATTTGTAATCAGTGCAGCGTCAATTTCGTAATCTGAAATCTGAGAGTAACTTTCAATCTCGGAGTCGGCTTTAATTTCATTATCGTGCTCTTCCGTTTTTTTACCTTTCCCTGTTCTTAAAGCGATTACTTTATGGTCACCGAGATTCTTAAGTATCTTCATGTGCCTTTTGCCGATAGAACCCAAGCCGATAATCAGAAAATTCAAATCTGAAAAATGAAATTAACTTTATTGTTTGTTTTTAAAAAAATTCTATGGAGAATGTTTAAATCAGTACACAATACCTTTGACATCTTTCTGCACAACTCCGGAATTTATTTTCTGCATTCCGGGATTTTCTTCTAAAAACTCCAGAATTTCAGAAAGCTTTATAGGTCTGCCGCAGTATAATTTATCATAAACAGTTTTTATAAGTTCGTAATCTTTTTCAGTATCAAGGCATAATCTCAGTTCAGAAAGCGGCTTACCTTCTTTTGTTATGTTCTGGAGTCTGAATAAATCCGGATTTCTTCTGATGTATAAAGTAACATGCTCATGATCGTCACGGTCTGAAGTTGACCTCCAGCACCTTTCAAGTGTTTCGTAATTAATAACTTCAGTATCCATCCCTCTCGGAAATGTTCTTTGAATAATGTTGGATGTATAATCAAATTCTTCCGGTTTGTGAGCAGCAATTACTTTATCAATAATTTCCGGATCCATTAACGGATCATCACCGGTAACACGAACTATTAATTCGGGTCTGAGAATTTCAGCAGCAATTCTGAATCTGTCAAGCACGTCATGGACAGATCCGCGGAAAACTCTTACTGAATGTTTTCTGCAAATGTCCTCAACTATATCGTCTTCTTTTAATACAGTAGTAACAACGGCAAAACCATCGAGCTTCACGGATTCATTCAGAATTTTGAATATATGAACAAGAGAAGGTATTCCGGCAAGTTCTCTGATTACTTTTCCGGGCATTCTTTCAGAGCCGGTTCTTGCAGCTACAAGTGCTGTACATTTCATTTCTTCACTTTCCTTCCGGGCTGTTTATGCTTTGTCATTAAATATTTTCTGTATTTTTCCATATCTGTCTTGTTGTTTGTCATGTTCTTGTCATGCTTTCTGTATCTGTAAAGTGGCAGCTCAATATTCTCTATTTTATGTTTTTTTTCAAATCTGATTCTTAAATCCTCCTCTTCTCTCATTTTAAATTTCTCGTCGTATAATCCGATTTCAAACAACTTGTCCGTTCTGAACATCACTCCGCAGGCAATCGGATATTCCGATCCTGAAATTCTGTGAGTATGGTTTTCATATTCATCGACCAGATAATAATCACAGGAGACGGCATTCCATGATGCATTGAAATTCAGAAACAATGACTCAACAAGTATAAGATTTTCGTCCATATAATCATCAGCATCAAGATTGACTACAAATCTTCCGATTGCTTTTTTTATCCCTTCATTTCTTGCTGCAGCGAGTCCGAGATTTGTATCCAGGTGAACGGGTTTTATTAATCCGTTATATGAAGACATTACTTTCCCTGTTTCATCCGTGCTTCCGTCATTGACGACTATTATCTCATACTCTCTCCTGTCAATTGACTGATTGACTGCGCTTCTGATTGCTCTGGATAAGTATCTTGCGTAATTGTGACATGTAATTATTACTGATACCTGCACGGCTGTTTAAATTTTAATTTATAGAAATTTTACGGAAAATTCTGATTTTATCACTGAAGATGGATCGTTCCGGATATTTTAGATTTGACATTTTGTCGTATCATGGAATTAAGCTGCAGTTGTGTTTTCCCTGAATTCATTTGACATAAGCCTAGAAGGAGTAACAAAAAATCCGGAAGGCTTGTCGGGATTGAAATCAGAGTGTTTCTTATTGCTTCTGTTTTTTATTACCAAAGGAGCCGTCAAATCATCAATTACATCTCTTGAATTTCCGCTGAGTGTAATATCCGATAATTCGAAATGAAGAGGATAATCTCCGGGTTTTATATTCAGATCATAAAATTCAACCACTGCTTCTCCTGTTGTGCCGGCTTCGACTGTTTTGTCCGTTATTTCAAAATGAGCGAGCGTAAGACACTCTCTTGATAACCCGGAAAGAAGTGCTACAGTAACCGTTAATCCGTTCATTTCCCTGAATGTTTTATAAGTCAGTCTGAATCTTACGGTTTCACCAAGTTCAAAAGTATATCTTTTATTGTTTTCAGTATCAAGAATATCTATACCCGTAAATCTTACAGCTCCTTTTCCTCTTCTGTTACGTTTGTTGTTTATTTCAGTCTCCGCACCGATTTTTATGTCTCTGTTAAGATCATTATACAATCTTAATGTCTCCTCTGTCTCACCGCTTGCAAACAGTTCTCCGTAATTAAGGATAATTGTCTTCTGACATAAATTCTTTATTGCCTGCAGATTGTGACTTACAAAAATTACTGTTCTTCCTTCCTTCTCCGATACATCATGCATTTTTCCGAGACATTTTTTCTGAAATTCTGCATCTCCTACGGCAAGTACTTCATCTACAATCAGTATTTCTGGTTCTAGATGAGCTGCAACTGCAAATGCAAGTCTTACATACATTCCGGAAGAATATCTTTTTACCGGTGTATCGATATATCTTTCAACTCCTGAAAAATCAACAATACTGTCAAACTTGTTCTTTATTTCTTTTTGTGTCATTCCCAGTATAGAACCGTTGAGAAATATATTGTCTCTTCCTGTTAACTCAGGATGAAATCCTGTTCCGACTTCAAGAAGACTCGCTACTCTCCCTTTCACTTTCAGTGAACCTGTTGTCGGACTTGCAACTCTGGACAGAATTTTTAACAATGTCGATTTGCCTGCTCCGTTTTTACCTATGATGCCGAATCTTTCGCCGTGCTCGATTTCAAAATTAATATTTTTCAATGCCCAGATATATTCACTGTTGCCTTTAACAGCTCTGTTATTTGTTTCACCGACTTTAATGAAAGGATCTTCCTTACCTCTTAATTTAGCCCAGACCCTTGTGAGGTCTTCGGAAATTGTTCTTGTTCCGACAATTCCCAGCCTGTACATTTTTGAAATATTTTCCGCTTTTATGACTGTGCTCATCCTGATGCTGATATTAAACTGTATCCATAAATGTTTTCTCTACTCTGTTAAAAACAATTATTCCGAGAGTTAAAATTATAATGACAAATACCGTAGTATAAATTAAATTTCCGGGATTGAAGCTTCCGGCTCCGAGAAAAGCAAACCTGAATGTATCAACTATCGAGGTCATAGGATTCATCAGAACAATCCATTTGTACTTTTCCGGAAGCGCGGACAACGGATAAATGACCGGAGTTGCATACATCAGAAGCTGCACTCCGAAACTTACAAGAAATGTAAGGTCTCTGTATTTTGTTGTCAGAGATGAAACTATTATTCCTGAACCGAGTCCGAGACCTGCCATTAATAAAATCAGATAAGGAGTAAGCAGAATGTATATGTTAGGATTTACGTCTGAACCGTTAAACTTAAAATAAAGCAGAAAACATACCAGAAGCGTCATTTGAATTCCGAATTTCATTAACAGAGAAA
>JAEUSI010000064.1 GCA_016788375.1 Ignavibacteria bacterium
TTTACTATTTCTTTCCTTCTTTCTTCATTGAGCGGAGGAATCGGCACTCTGATTAATGTTCCGTCATTGTTCGGATTCAGCCCGAGATTGGAAGCGATTATT
Source organism: Ignavibacteria bacterium (assembly GCA_016788375.1). GTDB lineage: Bacteria > Bacteroidota > Ignavibacteria > Tepidaquicellales > Tepidaquicellaceae > JAEUSI01. The sequence continues at coordinate 103 of JAEUSI010000064.1, forward strand.
GCTTTCTCTATAAGCGGTACTGCTGTCTTATCCCATACCTGAATTGTCAGCGTATGATAATCAGGCGTGCTGACGCTCCCCAGCTGATTCAGAGGAGTCAGTGTTCCGAAATAATCCACTTTTATCCCGTCAAGTAAATTTGTCGTGGCTTTTCCCGATCTTATCTTTATAAATTCGTTTCTTACATGCTCGACGGCTTTGTTCATTTTATCCGTCGTGCTTTTTAATATATCCTTAATCATAAACTGTTAAATGAAATTTTTTATAATTGACTTTTTAACAAATAAGTGTTCCGATGTTTTCACCCGTTACAAGTTTCCTGAGGTTGTCCTTAACATTCATATTAATAACCTTTATCGGAAGCTTGTTTTCCTGACACAGCGTAATTGCCGTCAGATCCATTACACGCAGGTCTTTTTCCAGAACTTTCTGATATGTCAGGGTTTTGTACATCTTTGCTTTTTTATTTTTCTCAGGGTCAGAATCATAAACACCGTTAACTCTCGTTCCCTTGATTATCACATCTGCTTTAATTTCAATCGCCCTGAGCGCTGCAGCTGTATCAGTAGTAAAATACGGACTGCCCGTTCCCGATGAAAATATCACAACTCTCTTCTTCTCAATATGCCTCAGCGCTTTTCTTAATATAAACGGCTCCGCTATTTCATCCATTTTAATTGCAGACTGAACCCTTGTATATACTCCTCTTTTCTCCAGTGAATTCTGAAGTGCAAGCGAATTTATTACCGTGGCAAGCATTCCCATCTGATCACCCGTTACTCTGTCAACACCCTGTTTCTGCGCCGATAATCCCCTGTATATATTGCCTCCTCCGATAACGATTCCGATTTCCGCCTTGAGTTTTATAACTTTGAATACCTCATCGGCTAAATGTTCGAGAATGTCGGAATCTATTCCGAAACTTTTCTCTCCCATCAGGGATTCGCCGCTGAGCTTCAGTAATATTCTTTTATACTTCAGTGACAATACATTCTTCTTTGGATTTTTGAAAGTATTATTTTACTTCTTCGCCTAACTGATATCTCACCATTGACACAATCTCGAGCGTATTGCCGTTCTTTTTGTTGAATTCGGCGATAAGTTCCTTTATGGCTTTTCCCGATTCATTGATGTATTCCTGTTCCAGAAGACAGTTGTCCTGATAAAATCTTTCGACTTTATTGTTGACAATAGTTTCCATGATTTTCTCCGGCTTATTCTCATTCTTTGCAACTGTCCTGTAAATATCTTTTTCCTTCTCAATGACGCTTTCCGGAATTCCGCTTCTGTCAATTGCCTGCGGGTTCATCGCCACAACCTGCATTGCTATGCTGTTTCCGAGTTTCATTGATTCATCGTCAGCTTTGCCTTTTAATCCTATCAGAGCGCCGAGCTTGCTTCCGAAGTGAATGTATCCCGCAACGAAGCCGTCATCAACTTTAATATATTTTGCTCTCTTGAGTTCAGTCTTTTCGCCGACCTTGCCCATTATTGAATCAATATTTTCCTTTACCGTTAATCCGTTCCCTGTCTTTGCGCTTAATATCTTTTCAAGTTCTCCCGATCCGGTGCTTAAAGCGGCTGCTGCAATGTCTTCTGCAAATTTCTGAAATTCATCTCCTTTGGATACAAAGTCAGTCTCGCAGTTGACCTCTATAATCGCTCCGGATTTCCTGTCATCTGCAATTGAAGATTTAATTGCTCCTTCATTTGCAATTTTATCGGCTCTTTTTACAGCCATGGCTGCGCCTTTTTTTCTTAAAAGTTCGATCGCCTTTTCCATATCGCCGTCTGCTTCTTCAAGCGCTTTCTTGCAGTCGTTGATTCCCGCACCGGTCTTGTTTCTCAGCGTTTTAATTAAATCTAATGTGATTTCCATCTTTTAAATATTTGAGTTTCTTAAATTTTTTACTTTTCGAGCTTTTCCTTCATCTCTTCGGATTCATCCTCGGATTTTATCTTTGCTACCTGTCCGCCCTCCAGAACAGCATCGGATATCGCTCTCGTGATTATTTCAATTGATTTCACGGCATCATCATTTGCCGGGATCGGATAATCTACCAGATCCGGATCACAGTTCGTGTCAACAATAGCATAAACGGGAATGTTCAGTTTCTTTGCCTCGCTGATTGCAATGTGCTCTTTCTTTATATCCACAACAAAAATAGCGCCGGGAAGTCTTGTCATATTGACGATTCCGTTGAGAACCTTCTCGAGCTTCTCCTTGTCCCTTGATAAAATCAGCCTTTCCTTTTTTACAAACTTATCAATGGTTCCGTCCGTTTCCATCTTCTGAATGTTCGTCAGCTTTTTAATGCTTTTCCTTACTGTGTTAAAGTTGGTAAGCATTCCTCCGAGCCACCTTTCGGAAACATAATAAGCTCCGCATTTTTCCGCCTGATCCTTTATGATTTGCTTTGCCTGCTTCTTTGTTCCGACAAAAAGAATTTTCTTTCCCTCGGTCGAAATTTTTGATATTGCGTTGCATGTGTCTTCAAGAAGCTGAAGAGTTTTTTTCAGATCTATTATGTGAATCCCGTTTCGCTCCATGAAAATGTACTTTCTCATTTTCGGATCCCATCTTCTTGTAAGATGCCCGAAATGCGAACCCGCCAGTAACAGATCTTCGATTTGAACTTTTGCCAAGTATTATCCTCCTGATATTTTAGAAAGCCAGACTTTTCGTTTGATACTTGCCGCTGATTGGAATTGATCTCCGGATATTTTCCTCAGAAAATCCGGGGATTTGCGTGACAATTTTATCGGTAAAAAGAGTTGACTTTTGTTTATTCTTCTATTCCCTTCATCTTCCGCTTAACATCTGTTCATTTCTGAAAAGACACGTGTAAAGCAGAATCGGGGAATATGTATTTTTAAAAAATATTGTTTTAAAACTTCCTTTACTGTAAAAAAGAATTCTCCGCTGTTATCTCTTGGAGAACTGGAATTTCTTTCTTGCTTTCGGCTGACCGCATTTTTTTCTTTCAACTGCTCTCGGATCCCTTGTCATAAGACCTTCTTTTCTGAGTGAACTCTTCAGTTCTTCGTTATTCTGCACAAGCGCTCTGGCTATTCCAAGGCTTATCGCGCCTGCCTGTCCCGTAAATCCTCCGCCTCTCACATTGACATTTATATCATACGTTCCGAGCGTATTTGTGATTTTCAATGGAAGCAGAATCTCCTGAAAAAGATTTTCCGTTCTGAAGTAATCCTTTGCATCCTTATTGTTAATTTTTATCTGACCGTTGCCGGAATTAAGAATTACCCTGGCAGTTGCCGTTTTTCTTCTGCCGACTTTTAATGTCGAATTTGCACTCATTATTTAATTTTAATGATTTATTTGAACTGTTATTAATCTTCTATTTTACTGCATCTCAAGAACTGCCGGATTCTGCGCAGCATGAGGATGTTCTTCGCCTTTATAAACTTTCAGCTTGTGTATCAGCCTGCTTCCGAGCTTTGTTTTCGGCAGCATTCTCTTTACAGCTAATCTGATTATTCTGTCAGGATGTTTTTCTAAAAGTTCCGTAAAGGATTTGCTTTTCTGACCGCCCGGATATCCGGAATATGTCAGGTATTCCTTCTGATCAGCTCTTTTCCCTGTTAACCTTACTTTTTCTGCATTTACCACCACTACCCAGTCTCCTGTATCGGCATTCGGAGTATATTTCGGATTGTATTTTCCTCTTATTCTCTTTGCAATTTCACTTGCCATGCGTCCGAGTGTCCTGCCGTTCGCATCCACTACATACCATTTATGCGTGTTTTCACCGCTTACGGCGAATTTTGTGATTTTATTTGTCTTTTTTATTCCGGCTTTCATAATATTTTTTGATAAGCTACAAAGATAGTATTATCAGAAATAATAATCAATGAATTGTTCAGTCTTGCCTGTACTTTCTTTTCGTTATAAAACATTTATAAATAAATCTGGTTAATTGAACATTCTCAAATCCTCCCCCCTGAAAGTCTGTCTCAAAAAAAATGGAAAATATATGCTACTTAAGACACGAAGACCGATGCTGTCCAAAACATATTAACTTTTATAAAGAATAAAAATTTCTATAAAAATCGAAATAAAATGTATGCTGTTTTAAACAACCTCACACAAACCCTCACCTTTTTCAGAGCATGTCTCGGAACTTCCATTTTAACCACCAAGTCACCAAGACACGAAGGAAAAAGTTTAAAAATAGTGATCTTTGTGCCTTGGTGGTAAATATTTTTCTTTGGTTTTGAGACAGACTATTCAAAGTGAGAGGGCAGAGTGGGTTTCTTTGAGGTTACAATCATGATTCATTTTTACAACGCCTCCTGATTCAGATATATCATATCATTATTCTAATTGTTCGGACTGTTCGGATATTTCTGCTGAATATTCACACTTTTCTTTTCAAACAATTTCTTACCTTCTTCCAGAATAATATAGTAACCGTCCTTTCTTGTTCCTGTATATTCCACCCAGTTTTTCTCTTTTAACAGTTTCAGATCACGCATCAGCGATGGTTTAGGTATTCCGAGCGTCTTTATAATATCATTAATTTTCACCATCCCGGCTGAATTGATAAAATAAATTTCATTAGCATACTTATTCAGCAATTTTCTTATAAGCTTTTTCTTAATAACTGATTTAATGTTCTCAGAAATCACTCGTTTTTGCTCTTTGACTAATAAAATCCTATCTAACTGTGAGAGTTCCGTCTCATTCTGCTGAGTTTTAGTCTCATTTCTCTTGATTTCAATAACATTTTTACTAAGTTCAGGTCCATCCGGTTCCTGTTTTATCTCATTTAACTTACGTTCAGTCTCATTGAATTCACGTCTGTTATCATTTAATCCGGGTTTTATAACATTACTGTCATTACCGGTCTCATTAATTTTGTGTTCAGTCTCATAAATTGTGTCATGTGTTTCATTTATTTTACGTTGAGTACTATTTAATTCATCTGTTATCTCATTTCTATTGTGTCCGGTATCATTTAAATCATTGCTGATACCTTCTCTTTTGATTCCTGTATCATTATTTACATGATTAGTATCATTAAATACTTGTTTAATATCTTTTTTCTCTTGCTTAGTATCATTGTTTTCAAATATAATATCATTGCATTCAAGTTTAGTATCATTGAATTCTTTGCCGGTTTCTTCTGGGTGTTGATTAGTCTCATTGATTTTATTGCCTGTTTCATTAATTTTGATTTTAGTCTCATTTAATTTGCTTTCAGTCTCATTTATTTCACGGTCGGATTCTATAATTGACATTAACCTTTCATTTTGCAGAATTAAATTATCAATTCGTAATCTTAAAATATCAATCTGAGAGTAACAGAGTTTATTCTGCCTGATAAGATTATCATTTTCCTTCTTTAAAATATCATTATCTTTCCTGATGAATTGAATAATTTCTACCTGTTCTGCTTTTTTTTGATTTATGTTATCATTCATAATGAATTGTTTTATTTTAATTTCGGTAAAAATTAATAAATCAGTTTTATATAATCAAATTACAAAAGGCATAAAGTTTTTTAACCGCATTCAATCAAATTAAATGTAACCCTGCGAAGATTTAGAAACAGGTCGTTTACTCATATTAAATGTAACCGTGTATTAATTTAAAAACCCGGTTGAATTATGAGTAAAAAATCAAAAAATGAATGACTCACAGAAAAAAGAAAGAGATATTCTTTAACTCCCGTTCCCAATTCAGCCAGGTCTCGCGGAAAAAGAAGACTGAAAATTATTATATCTTAAATACGGGATAATATAAGCAGGATTTTATTTGATCAGAACCATTTTCTTTACTGCAGTAAATTCTCCCACAACAAGCTTATAAAAATAAACTCCGCCCGCAAAGTTACTTCCGTCGAATTTATATCTTTAAGTTACGGGGTTTAAAATCTCAATAATAATTGAAGCAATTTCTCTATGATATTCTACTTACATCAAATTTTGAAAATTCCATTTTCCGGTGAATCAATATATATAACATTAACTGAAAATATACAGGATAATACTGAACAACAGAATGTATGTTAATTTTTAATAGCTTTCTTATTATGAATAATATTCTTAAATGAATAAAAATAAAATCTTTAAACTATTAAAGGAGGTTACAGAAATGAAAGGTATAATATTTACAATCACTGCTTTTATGTTCTTTCTGAACATATCTTACTCACAGGAAAATTTCATTTATGCTTCAGGTACAAATTTAAGAGACTACTGGTATTACATAGGTCCGCTGGGTAATGATAATTATGTTAAAATCACTGACGAAAGTCTGACATTTCCGCATTATGCCGGATCAGGTATAGGTAAAGCAGCCTTGCTTGATATAACAGGTCCCGAACTCACATGGCAGTTTATTGAATTCACCGGATTCAGTACAGGCAGTGTTTATACTTCCTTTATGGTGAAAGTTGAAAGCGCTGAACCCGCCGGAGCAAAATTTGCTGATATAGGTAACTCGGTAATTATTCCGACGAGATATTTCACTACAGGCGGAGTATTTGTAAAAGAATCATCGGGTAAAATTGCATTCGGAGTTTCAAAAAATTCCGCCTCTCCGCCAGTTTATACAAATGCTTCATATCAGACAGGAATCGTTTATTTAATTATTCTTAAATATATATTCATGCCCGGTTCAGACAATGACTCGCTGAATCTCTTTGTATTTTCAGGGTCCGCTCCAAATGTTGAACCTCTTCCTGATTTAAAGGCAATTCCGGAATACAGTGATATTCCGGATGTCGGATCATTTGAAATAATAATGGGAATTCCCAATGCACCGCGGCTGATTATAGACGGAATATACATGAGAAATTACTGGGATGAAGTAATATTGCCTGTTGAGTATTCATCTTTAAATGCTTATCCGGAAGAAAACAGAATTACTCTGAAATGGTCAACAGTATACGAACAGAATAATTACGGTTTTGATATTGAGAAGTCAAAAGTCTTAATTCAGTCTTCAGATGTCTGGAGTAAAGCAGGATTTGTTCCGGGAAGCGGTACAACGTCATCTGTTCAGAATTACACCTTTACAGACAGAAATCTCTCTACCGGAAGCTATAAGTACAGACTTAAACAAATAGACTTTAACGGTAACTTCAGTTACCATGAACTGAATAATGAATTTGTAATCGGTGTTCCGGATAAGTTCAGTCTTAATCAGAATTACCCGAATCCTTTTAATCCGGCAACTAAGATAGGATATAATATTGCTGCCGGCGGTAATGTAAGCCTGAAAGTATTTGATATTACGGGACGTGAAGTGAAAACCATTGTGAACGGTTTCAAAGAAGCCGGATATTATACGGCAGACTTCAGCGGCAGTGAATTTGCAAACGGAATTTATTTCTGCAGACTTGAATCCGGTATCTTCAGTGCAACAAGGAAAATGATTCTGCTTAAGTGATTTGTAATTAATTTAAGTTTAAAAAAAGGGATCTCCGGTATGACACGGGGATCTCTTTTTTCTGCAAGTGCACTTAGTCACTTAGTCACTTAGTCACAATGAAGAAATGTTTTTAAGATGTAATGCATGGTGTCTTTAAAATAATGTAAGCTGCAATAGGTTTTTTTGAAATAAAATCACACATTTAATTTCATTATATTATCACAATTAAAAAAAAATATAATGAAAACAATTCTACAGCAAATCCTTGTTATTGTTCTGCTTTTCTCAGGTTGTATCTCAGAGCTTCCGGCGTCTCAAATTCCTCTGACAAATACTGATCTTCCGGTTAAAGACAGGCATGATGATCCGTTTTATAATAAGAAAGAAGAAACTGATATCAGTAATCCGGGTATTCCGGACGAACAGCTTAAGAATTTTCTCGATGAAAAAGGCATGCCTTTAATAAGGAATGATAAAGAAAGGGTGTCAGAAATTCCGGAAGGTGATTCCTTTCAGGAGTATGCTTTTTCGGGAGCAGCCGGAGGTGATTATTACGGATTTTCCGTTGCATCTGCCGGTGATGTAAATGCTGACGGATTCGATGATATCATTATCGGCGCGCCGTTCAATGATGCAGCAGGAACTGACGCCGGAAGAGCTTATATTTATTTCGGAGGTCTTGTTACGGATTTTACGGCTGACGTGATAATTAACGGATTCGCTGTAAACGGAAAATTAGGTTACTCTGTTTCTCCGGCGGGTGATGTAAACAATGACGGATACGATGATGTGATAATCGGTTCTACGGGAATGAATTCGAATACCGGCGCTGCATTTATTTATTTCGGCGCATCTCTGATGAATAATGTATATGATATTGCAATGTACGGAGGCACGTCAGGTGAATTGTTCGGTTATTCTGTTGCATCAGCGGGAGATATAAACGGCGACGGATATTCTGATGTAATATGCGGAGCATACGCTTATTCCGGATATCAGGGAAGGGTCTGGGCTTTTTACGGAGGAGCGGCTATGGATAATGTTTTTGACATTCAGTTTGCTTCAGGAGATCCGGGTTCAGGATTTGGAATTTCCGTTTCCGGAGCAGGTGATGTCAACTCGGACGGATTCAGTGATATTGTAATCGGTGAAGTTCTCGGACCTTCGTCTTACGGAAAGGTGTTTGTATATTTCGGCGGATTAAGTCCCGATAATCTTCCTGATGTGACAATGACAGGAATAACACCTGCGGATTATTTCGGATGCTCGGTAAGTTCAGCAGGGGATGTAAACGGCGACGGATTTGACGATGTGATTGCAGGTGCGTTTTATTACAATTCATCGGCAGGAGCAGCTTATTTGTTTTACGGAGGAGCTTCAATGAACAATACGGCGGATGTAACTTATTTCGGAGTTGCCGGCAGCGATTTTTTCGGAGCGATGGTTTCCGGAGCAGGCGATGTTAACGGTGACGGCTTTAAAGATGTAATTGCCGGAGCAAGGCAGAATGACGCCGGGGGCAACAATGCCGGATGCGCTTATATTTTTTACGGAGGAACAGTTTCAAACAATGTTCCCGATGCTGTCTTCAACGGAAGCGTTTCCAATGATCAGTTCGGCTTTTCAGTTGCCGCAGCAGGTGATTTTAACAATGACGGATATTCAGATATACTTGCAGGCACTCCTTATAATGATCAGAACGGCACAGATGCAGGCAAAACCTGGCTTTATACAAACACCGGCAATTATCAGGCAGCCCCTGTTGCGACATTTTCAGGATGGGGAGGAAATGACTACTACGGGTTAAAAGCTTCTGATGCGGGAGATATAAACGGCGACGGTTACGGAGATGTAATGGTAACATCACTGACAACTCAGACAGTATTTCTGTATTTCGGCGGAAAGTTAATAGACAATAATGCAGATTTGATTTTTGGTGCGCAGAACGGATCAGAGTCATTCGGCAATTCCGTATCATCGGCAGGCGATCTTAATGCGGACGGATATTCAGATATAATCATTGGAGCTGAAGGATCCAATTCATCAACGGGGAGAGCTTATGTATATTTCGGAAGTGCTAATCCGGATAATATTCCGGATTTAATTTTAAACGGACAGAGCGCTAACCATTTATTCGGGTGTTCTGTCTCTAAAGCGGGAGATGTAAACAGTGATTTCTATGATGATATTATAGTAGGAGCACGGAGCGGAGGCAAGGCTTATGTTTATTTCGGGGGAGCAGTGATGGATAATATTGCTGATGTGACAATGACAGGCAGCGGAGTTTACGGGTATGTTGTAACTGATGCGGGTGATATAAACGGAGACTCTTATGATGATGTAGCCGTCAGCGCATATCTTGATGCAGGATATCTGGGAAGAGTTTATGTTTATCACGGCGGACCGTTTATGGATAATACGGCAGATGTTACAATTACCGGTTCTGGACTGAATAACAAACTCGGTTCAACACTTTCAAATGCAGGTGATGTAAATGCAGACGGGTATCCCGACCTGATTATAGGCAGTTCGGTTCCTGATTTTTTCCAGCTTAATTTGAAAGGACAGGTGCAGGTATTCTTCGGAGGACCTTTTATGGATGTGAATCCTGACCTGACAATGACAGGTTTGGACCAGTATTATCAGCTCGGTACAACAGTTTCGACGGCGGGTGATTACAACAGAGACGGAGTTTCGGATTTTATAATCAGCGCTTATCCGGCAAAGAAAGTTTATATTTACTTCGGAGGACTTGCGGTAGATAACCGCGCAGACATTGTTCTCGCCGGAGAAAAAGTTAATCCGAATATTTATTTCGGCATGTCTGCAGATTATGCAGGTGATGTAAACGGTGACGGCGCGCCGGAAATAATTGCCGGAGGTTATTACATCAGCTATCCGGGAAATGCATACTTATTCACATACACAAACACTGCATCAGACATTACAGATGAAGGATTTACAGGTCAGAATGCCGGAGACTGGTTCGGATATTCCGTAGCTTCTGCTGGAGATGTAAATTATGACGGATATTCTGATATAATAATAGGAGGCAGGAGAAACGATGCTGCTGGAACTGATGCCGGAAGAGCGTATATTTATTTCGGAGGAAATCCGATGGATTACATTCCTGATGTGATACTCAACGGAGCTTCTGCAGGAGATGAATTCGGATTTTCCGTTGCATCAGCGGGTGATGTCAACGGCGATTTATACAGCGATGTAATTGTCGGAGCGCCTCTTAATGACGCGGCAGGTTCAAACGCAGGCAGAGCTTATGTTTATTACGGCGGCAGTTCGATGGACAATATTGCAGATGTAATACTTACAGGACAGGGCGCAGGAGATCAGTTCGGATTCAGAGTTGCATCTGCGGGAAATTTCAACGGGGATAATGTCGGTGATATATGGAGTGATGTAATAGTCGGGGCATTGTACAACGATGCAAACGGAACAGACGCAGGAGCTGCTTATGTTTATTACGGAAGCTATGTAATGAACAACGGAGCGGATGTGACATTTTACGGAGCTGCTGCGGGAGACATACTGGGAGTATCGGTTGCTTTTGCCGGTGATGTAAACGGTGATTTGTACGGAGATTTAATAATCGGCGCAAGCAGAAATGACACGCCGGGACCTGACTTCGGAAGGGCGTATATTTATTACGGCGGCAGTTTTCCGGATAATACTGAAGATGTGATTCTGAACGGAAACGGAAGCGGAGATGCATTCGGATATTCAGTATCGTCGGCAGGGGATTATAACGGAGACGGCTATTCGGATGTACTGACCGGAGCATATGCAAATGATCAGTCGGGAACGGATGCCGGTAGAGCTTATCTTTATTTCGGAGGAGCTTCGATGAATAATACAGCGGACATGAATTTTTACGGTGAAAGCGACTATGATTATTTCGGCGTATGTGTTGCAAAAGCAGGCGATGTCAATGCCGACGGATACTCTGACATAATTATCGGAGCTGTTTACAATGATTTCGGAGGAACAGATGCCGGAAGAGCTTATGTATATTACGGACGAACGGTGCCGAATAACAGCCCGGATATTTTTCTTACGGGAAAGACGCAGGAATATTTCGGATGGTTTGTCGCATCTGCGGGCGATGTCAATGCAGACGGAAAGAGCGATATGATCACCGGAGCTTATCTGAACAGCGATGCGGGGGCATCTGCGGGAAAAGGTTATCTTTATTTGTCATCATATCCTTCAGATCACTGCATACTTACGCTTAAAATGATAATGAATTGCTTTTATGATCCGTCATCCGAAACAATGAATATACCCGATACTGTAAGAGTAAATCTCAGAGATTACACATACCCATACAGTATTATTGACCAGTCGAAAGCTGTTATAAGCAAGGTTAATTTTACGGCGAAATTTTATTTCAACAATGCGCCGGGAGGTTACTATTATCTTGACCTGCGTCACAGAAACAGCATAGAAACTTGGAGCTCTGTTCCTGTAAACTTAGTAAGAAACATAAATACAAATTACGATTTTACCACAGCAGTAAATAAAGCATACGGCAGCAATATGGTCCTTGCGGATAATTCGCCTGTGAGATATTCACTTTACACAGGTGATGTAAATCAGGACGGAGCCATAGATGCGGCGGATCTCAGCCTGGTTGAAAACGATGTCGGCAATTCCGTCACCGGATATGTGCAGACAGATATAACCGGAGATTATTATGTAGATGCATATGATTTAAGCCTGATTGAAAATAATGCATTAGCCGGAGTCTATTCCGTGACGCCGTGATGAATAGAAAATTAATTCACAAATCACAAACCCCGAAGGGGTGAAATTATTATAGGGTGATATTATTATAGAAAAATCAAACCCCGAAGGGGTGAAATTATTATAGGGGTGAAATTATTATAGGGTGATATTATTATAGAAAAATCAAACCCCGAAGGGGTGACATTATTTTAGGGTGATATTATTATATGGGTGATATTATTATATGGGTGACATTATTATAGAAAATTAATCAAAAATATTTTTATGGCAGGAACATTTTCACAAATCTATATTCAGATTGTATTTGCCGTTAAAGGCAGACAAAATTTAATAGGGAAAGAATGGAAAGAGGAGTTGAATAAATACATCGCAGGAATTATCAATGGCAAAGGACAAAAATCAATAATTGTAAACGGAATGCCCGATCATATACATGTTTTCGCAGGATTAAAACCGGCAATGAGAATTTCAGATTTAGCAAGGGATATCAAAAATAATTCATGCAATTTCATAAATGACAGGAAATTAACTTTAAAAAAATTCTCATGGCAGGAAGGATATGGTGCATTTTCGTATTCGCATTCCCATATTGAAAATGTTTATAAATACATTTTAAATCAGGAAAAGCACCACAGGAAAAAAACATTCCGTGAAGAATATTATGAATTCCTGAAAAAATATGAAATAGAATATAATGAAAAATATTTGTTTGAATGGATAGAATAAAATTGGATTACGGTCTATGATAATGTCATTATAATAATTTCACCCCGATAATAATTTCACCCCGATAATAATTTCACCCCGATAATAATTTCACTATAATAATGCCACCCCTATAATAATGCCACCCCTTCGGGGTTGGATTTGTCTATATTAATAATACCTCTATAATAATACCACCCCTACGGGGTTTGATTGGTCTTCGGGGTTTGATTGATCGTTAATATTTTACCGATTTCAGAATTTGATAAAGCCGGAGTTTGTAATCTATGTATATATTTTCCGATTTCAGAAGCGACTTGAGTTTTACGGCTTCTTTTCGTTTGTCTTTGTGTCCGGAGGTTTTTATTCTGTGTATTTTATTCAGATAATAACACAATGTTTTCAGCTGGGATTTTACGGGATTGTAAATCCTTTTATTCTTTTCAAGAGTTTTGAGAAAACTCGCGAGTTCGGTTTTGAAAATTTCGTGATTGTCTGTTTCAATCCAGATTATAAGCCTGGCAACCTTCAGTTCGATTAAATCCCTCCAGCCGTGTATAGTTACGCTGTTCAGGATTTCAAGAGATTCTTTGTATTCACGCTTGAAGAATTTAACAATACCCCCGGCGATATCAGATGCAGCGGTTTTTTCAACGGGAAGAAGATGTCTTCCGTATCGTGAGATGAACTTCTCAGCCCATTTAATTTCGTTTATCAGAAGAGCATTCTTTATTATGAATAAAAATATATATGAATTGAGAAATCTTCCTCCGCTCAGATATTTCTCATAATATTTTGTTCTGAAAAAAACTTTATCGGAGAGGATTAAAAGTTCTTTTCTGTTTGCAAGCTCATCTCCCTTGCCGTAATCAATTTTCCTGATATGATAAAGCATGATTAAGATATGATAATCTTCCTTCAGCTTTGCATCCATCGATCTTTTTTTCCGGTTGTAATAGTTGACGAGTTCGTCAGAATACCGGTCGTCATATTCGGAGAACATTCTGGTTATGTAATAATACACCGCAATGCCCTGATGATTTTTCCTTATTGATTCCAGATTCCTTTCAGCGAATGACAGCGCTTCCGTAAAAAGCGAGTCGCTTTTACTGAAAAAATCCTTTTTAGGATTATTATTGAGAAGCCATGAGCTGTATGCAAGAAGACTCTGATAAATGAAATACAGATTAATGCTTTCTATGCATTTTAGAATATTAGCAGATCGTATATTCCCTTTAAAAACATCAAATTCATAATTCTCATTGTAAATACTGATACTGTTTCCGTAATACCTTTCATCCAGTGCTTTTTCAGACGAATGAAGCCTGTTGAGTTCGTTCAGACTCTTCCTCCAGCTCCTGACATCCTTTCTGCTTTTTACGGCATTCAGAAAGGCAATCTTGCCGGAAAACACATTTTTTTCGGATTCACTCTGAAGAAGAAAATCAGCGAGGAGAATTCTGAAGCGTGAAAGAAGTTTCCTTATGCTTGCTGCGCTTGAATTAAGACGGTAATAAATATTCAAGGATATTTCTTTCCTGCTGATATGATCATTTGACAGACGGGGATGAAACTTTCTCAGGTAAGCGAACAGCCGGACAGCGGAAGCATTATTGTTGAAATAAACAGACCGTAAGAAATCATCGAATCTGTCAAGTTCTTTTTCAGAAAGCGAATTAAATAATTCAGTCATATTTTTAGGGTAAAAATCCGTCCCTTTTCCGGGAAAGTAATATACAAGTTCCGGCCAGTGTTTATAAGGGTTTGCAGAGATTTTTTTCAATTTCGTGTCACAAACCAAAAAACAATTCCTTTGACAAAACATACTGACATTAATAATTTTGTTCAAGCAATTTTAATTTATCGGATTTAATGTTTTAAGAACAGTTCATGCAAATATTTTCCGGATTGGTATAAAGAAAATCTTTAATATAACCCGGAATGGTAATTAAAAAAAAGAAGGGCAGTAATAATACTTAAATAAAAAATCAGCCGGCAGAGAATTCAAAATTATAAATAGCCGGTAATATTCAGGCAGTAATTATTATGATTCAGAGCAAAACAAATTTAACACAAAGCATACAAAATCTGATAAGAAGAAAACAGAATATGATTCATACCAAACGGAATATGCAGCATTGTACAGCAGATTTGTTCAAAAGCATAATGAATTTACTAGTACGAACAAACGATAAAATGAAAAGAAAGCAGAAAATTATTCAAAGCGTTCAGAATCTGCAGGAACAGATTATGAAAGTGTTAAAAAATGGTTTGAATGTGACACAATGCCGGGAGAATGTATTTCAATGCGTGGAGAATATGCTGAAATGTTGGCAGAATTTATTAAAAAGCATGATGGATGTGTTGCAATGAGTTCCGGATATGTTGCAAAGCGATCAGAATGCATTACAAAGCTTTGACGATGTGAAGCAATTTTCAGTGAACGGATTAAAAAGAAGACTCTATGAGATGCAATGAAGACTCGATGAGTTGCAGATAAGACTGAATGAAATGCAAAGTGGATTTGATGAGTTGCAGATAAGACTAAAAGAGTTGCAAAGATAACACGATGAGTTGCAATGAAGACTGAAAGAATTGCAAAGATGACACGATGAGTTGCAAAGAGGACTAGATGAGATGCAAAAAAGACTTGACGAGATGCAAAGAATAATGATTGAGTTGCAATGAAGACTGAATGCAATGCAAAGAGGACTGAATAAGATGCAAAGTAAACTGAATAAGATGCAAACTATACTGAATGGGATGCAAAATACACTGAAACAGAACAAATTGAAAAAAATGTCACTGGAAAAACAAAGAAAATAAAGAATAAACAGAGTTTTTACGAATGTCATAAAAGACATTGTAAAAAAACCTTGCAAGGGCAGAAACACAGTAAGAAAAACTAATTAACTAATTAAAAAATTAACTATCCCGTAAAAAACGGGAGAAAGGAACAGTATTAAAATGATAAAATATCATAAAAACAAGTACGCAATGTACGAAGCGGTATTATCGTTTCTGGAGGAAGGCAATTCCAGATATTCAGATATGCCTGAATTAATAAGTCACAAAACAGACTTCATAAGGAAGACAAATGAAATAGGTCTTCTTGAAGATCTGAAGAACAAATCAACAGTCGGCAGAGTGAAAGACAAAAGAGTAAGCAGAAAATCCGTAATGAATCAGGCGCTTGCTGTAGCGGGTTCGATAAGAGCTTATGCCAAGAAGACCGGCAATCTTACACTCGGAGAAACAATGAACATATCGAAATCGGGGTTTCAGCGAATAAGGGACACTGAGCTGATAATCGAACTGAATTCCATTCATGAAAAAGCCGAGCAGAACAGGGAAGCGCTTGAAGGATACGGCATAACAGCTGATTACTTCAACAGTTTCACCGAGAGTATAAACACATATACAAAAGCGCTCGGAGCGAAGGATACCGGAAAAGCGAGAAAATCCGGAGCTGTAAAAACCCTTCCGGTGTTATTCGGTGAAGCTGACAGCATACTTGAATCAATAGATTTGCTTATGGAGCATTACATCGAAAGGGATAAGGAATTTTATGCCGGATACAAATCAGCGAGAGTAATTCAAAATCGCGGCATACGTCACGAAACACCTGAAGACGGCAGCAATAAAAACGGCAAGTCGCAGACAGAGCCGGAGCTTCAGAATGCATCAGAAATAAAGCAGCTTCAGCAGTAAGCTAAAGCAAATCATCACATCAGCGCATACATTACCCCGCAGGAAGCGGCATTACCTGCGGGGTGTGTTTTTAAAAATGAAGGGAAAGTTCTTTGAACGATTGTCAGTTGATTTACAGCAGAACCTACTTTTGAAAAACGTGTCTCAGAACCTTTCTCTTTTCCAAACTCCGGAGACTGTGTGAAAACGAAAT
>JAEUSI010000065.1:0-260 GCA_016788375.1 Ignavibacteria bacterium
CAGAAATACAGGACCTGGATTTTTTGTTTCAGTTTCAATTAGACAAAGAAGGCAGATACCTTGCTGCATTTATGCCTGAAGATCCGACAGACAAAAACGCATTTTTAAACAAACATATAAAGTTACTGGACGACCCGACAGTAAATAATCAGACAATTATTACCGACAATATTATTGTGGGAAGTATTGCTAAGTTTGAAATGGGAGGTAATGCGGAAATTACTTACTGGATAGACAGAAATTATTGGGGACAAGGCATT
>JAEUSI010000065.1:270-16673 GCA_016788375.1 Ignavibacteria bacterium
AGAATTTATTAAAATTGAAACTGCCAGACCAATTTTCGGACGGGTTGCGTTTGACAATTTTGGTTCACAAAAAGTTTTAGAAAAATGCGGTTTTATCAAAACCGGGACTGACAAAGGTTTTGCAAATGCACGACAAACAGAAATAGAAGAATTTATTTATAAACTGACCTGACAACTGAACTACATAAAAATGTCTGTAACAACACATGTGCAACCGGAGGGTATCGGCTCCCATCCTCCCGATGAGTCCCCGCATTAAATGAACTTTATAGTCAGGATTATTCAGGCGGGAGCTCAGCGGTGACAGGAAGCTCCGCTAAACGCCCGGGAAACCTGGCGTTTCGGCTCCGCTAAACACTGCGATAATCAGGAGCGAACAATAAAACTTTAAATTCCGAATGTGTTCCCTGGCAGAGTCATCACACTATTAAATTATTCATTTATGTTCACAATCTGGAGAATGGGAACAATTAGTGCGCAAGTTTTATAACTATTATAATCAGAGTCTTTAAGACTTTGAGGTTTTAAATTGTTTTCATACAACTTCCGGAGATCGGGAACAAGAAATGTAAAATCAAGCATTATATTTAAAAACATAAAGAAAATCTAAAATGACAAAAAACAATGTAACACTACACCGGGTTTTTGCTGCACCTGTAGAGAAAGTATATAAAGCATTCACAGATGCTGATGCAATGGCATCCTGGCTGCCGCCTTATGGATTTGTATGTAAAATTCATAGTATGGACTTTAAAACCGGCGGTAAATACAAAATGTCGTTTACAAATTTTACCACAGGAACCGCACATTCTTTCGGGGGCGAGTATTTAGAGATTCTGCCAAATGAATTACTGAGATATACAGACCAATTTGACGACCCTAAATTGCCGGGACAAATGATCACAACAATAAAATTCAAAAAAGTTTTATGCGGCACTGAACTTTTTGCAGCACAGGAAGGAATACCCGATGCAATACCTGTTGAAATGTGTTATTTAGGCTGGCAGGAATCATTAGACAAATTAAAACGTCTGGTAGAACCAAATATTCCGGACGCATAAAAAATAAAATTATGGCACAAATAAATCCACACATTAACTTTAACGGAAATGCATTAGAAGCATTTACATTTTACAAATCTGTATTTGGCGGAGAGTTCACAAAAATTATGCGTTTAAGAGACTTAGCAGGTCCTGAATTTCCGGTACCGGAAAATGATGCAGAAAAAATATTGCACATTGCTTTACCAGTCGGGAAAAATATTTTAATGGGAAATGACGTTCCGGAAAGCATGGGACTGACAAATGAAAACGAACACAGAAGTAAAATTTCAATAAGCGCAGAAAGCAAGGAAGAAGCAGACAGATTGTTTAACGGACTTTCGGCAGGCGGACAGATTGAAATGCCGATCGGAGACAGCCCCTGGGGTTCATATTTTGGAATGTTCAGAGACAAATACGGTATTGAATGGATGATAGATTTTGATTCAAAATACAGCGGGCAATTTTAAATGAAGAAAAACAAAGAACTGCTGACACCAGTCATTTTAATAAAGACAGTAACAATTCGCAAACAATAAAACTGAGTTATATGAGAAAAATAATTTCATTTATGCACATATCGCTAGACGGTTTTGTATCAGGACTGAAAGGAGAAATGGACTGGATTAAAGCTGATGAAGAAATATTTGATCATGTCGGCAAGCGGATAAAAGAAGGCGACACTTCGTTATACGGACGGTTAACTTATCAGATGATGGAAAATTACTGGTCCACCGCAGGAGACAAGCCGGAAGCGACTAAGCACGAAATTGATCATTCTAAGTGGTATAAAAAAGTTCACAAAGTTGTTTTATCAAAAACAATGAAAGACTTTGATCTGACTAACACAGAAATTATAAGCGACAATCTTTCGGACAGAATAAACGAAATAAAGCAACAGGCAGGTAAAGACATTTTGCTTTTTGGCAGCCCGACAGCAGCGCATTCGCTTATTCAACAGAATTTAATAGACGGCTACTGGCTGTTTGTTAATCCCATTATTCTTGGTCAAGGCATTCCTTTGTTTACAGGCGTCAAAGAAAAAATAAAACTAAAACTACTGACTACACGGCAATTTACATGCGGGGTAACGGAACTGAATTACATAGTGGATGTGGAATAATAGAGAAACGCGACACGGGGTTTCGTCAGGCGGGGTGGATAATTTCGTCCCCGCAGAGTCTGTTCTGTATAATTTTTATGAAGTAAGAATTGAGTTTATTGGTAGGAGTCTGCGGGATGGGAGAAAAAAGCTTTAGATGAAAAAAATACGGTTCATAAAAAAGTCTTCCCGCCAAATACTTTTTTTAAATTATTGTTCTCATTCACCGAAAACTGAGAGAAAAAGAAATTATGGTAAATACACCTGAAGATTCTTAGGCTTAAAGAATCTATTATTGAAGGTTTATAACTTTGAGTCTTAAAGACTTTGAGGTTTATCCTTTGTTCTTACAAACTCATGAGATTGGGAACAAGAAGTGCAGACGGTGTTTCGGCTCTGCTCAACGCCCGGGATTATCTGAAGCAAACAATAATATAATATTTAATCGAGGACTCAGTGGAGCCGGATTACAATTAAATAAAACTTTATAAAAATTGGAACAATGACAAAAAGCAATTTACTGCAAATGCATAATGTCGGTATTGTAGTTGAATCTCTGGACAACGCCATTTCCTTTTTCACCGAGATAGGGCTGAAACTCGAAGGACGGGTAATGGTTGAAGGTGAATGGGCAGGACGAGTGACAGGACTGGGAAATCAATCTGTTGAAATTGCAATGATGGTTACTCCCGATGGACACAGCCGCCTGGAACTTTCACGATTTCTCGCACCACAAACTATTTCTGACCACAGGACTGCTGCTGTGAATTCTCTCGGCTACCTTCGTATTATGTTCACAGTTGACAATATTGACGAATTGGTTTCAAGACTTACAAAGCATGGTGCTCAACTCGTTGGTGAAGTTGTTGACTATGAGGGTATTTACAGGCTTTGTTACATTCGCGGAACAGAAGGGCTTCTTATTGGACTGGCGGAACAGCTGGGCAGTAAAACAGCTGCAGATATTATAGAATAATCCTGACGGGGAAGATATTGAATAAATGACATACGGCATTAAAACCTTTTTGGACGGGGAGGGCGTTTCAGCTCCGTTCAACGCCCGGGATAACTGATTACTTCCTTCTGCTGAGTCCCCATATTAAAAGCTCTTTGTAAACAGGATTTATTCAGGCGGGAGACTCAGCAGGAACGGGAAATAATATATCCCATATAAAGTAATACCATTCCTTTGTGCGGTATTTTAAAACATAATGCAATTGAAAAGAAATATGAAAGTAAAAGAACATTACGACAATCATCTTGGACACATATATTCCTGGATGGCGGGAGACTTTAACACCAAGTGCAATGAATTCAGAAGTTTTCTTAACGGTAACTTCATTAAGCCATCTTCAAACAAAATTGCTGTTGACCTGGGAGCTGGACACGGACTTCAAAGTATTCCGCTTGCAGAGACCGGATTTCAGGTTCTGGCAATTGATTTTAACCAGCAGCTTCTGGACGAACTTAAAGCAAATGCAAAGGATTTAAATATTAAGATAATCAATGACGATATTAAAAATATTCAAAGCTTTGCTGAACGTCCGGAATTAATTGTATGCTGCGGTGATACATTATCGCATTTGGATAATAAACATGAAGTAAAAATTTTTATTTCAGATATCGTGAAGTCACTGGGCAATAACGGCAAGCTGATTCTTTCATTTCGCGACTATTCAGAAAAACTGACCGGAACAGACAGGTTTATTCCTGTAAAAAGTGACAGTAATAAAATCCTGACTTGCATTCTTGATTACGATGATGAATTCGTAAATGTAACAGACCTTTTGCACGAAAGAACTAATGATGTTTGGAAACAAAAAGTCAGCAGCTATAAAAAAGTCAGACTTCTGACAAATGAAATAGTTGAAGATTTAAAAGCAAACGAAATGACAATAAAGTTTAATCAGATTGTAAACAGACTGACTACAATAATAGCTGTAAAGGAATAAACAAAGATAAAACGTCACATAACCCGGATTCAAAATACAGTTCAGCCAGGTTCGCTGAGCGAAGCCGAAGCGAACAACAGTGTTTCGGCTCCCATTCTCCCGCTGAGTTCCCGCATCAAATACTCTTTGTACACAGGAATTATTCATGGGGGAGGTTTAGCAGGGACGGGAAGATATAAAAAAAGACATTCACTATATTATTTACAATTTAAACTTTTAATCTTTGCTGCTCAAAGGAAATGGCAAAAAACGAAATTGACAAAATACTAACTAAGCAGGTTGAAGACAATAAAACACCTTCCGTTCAATATGTTATATTCAACAGGGACAAGATTATCCATAAATTCGGACTTGGTTATTCTGACATAATTGACAAACGGAGTTCACATGAAAGCACGACTTACAACGCTTATTCTGTAACAAAAACGTTTACGGCTTTATCAGTTTTGCAGTTAGCCGAACAGAATAAATTAGACATTGAGCATCCTGTAATAATGTATATACCCGATTTCCCGTATTCCCCGGATATAACAATCCTGCAAATACTGTCGCATTCTGCGGGTATTCCCAATCCTTTACCTATAAACTGGATACATTTAGCAGAAGAGCATCAGGCGTTTGACAGAAATAAATTCTTCTCTCAGATCTTCCGGAAGAACAACAGGATTAAATCAAAACCGAATGAAAAATTTGCTTATTCAAACCTCGGATATGTTTTGCTTGGACAATTTATTGAAAATGTTTCAGGACTAAAATATGAGGATTATGTGCGTGAAAATATTATTAAGCCTTTAAAAATTAATTCAAGCGAATTAGATTTTACAATTCCGGAAATCAGTAAACATGCAAAGGGGTATCATAAAAAGTATACCTTCTCAAATCTGATTTTAGGATTCCTGTTAAACAAATCAAAATACATTGACCGGACAGAAGACAAATGGATATCATTCAGGAACTGTTATGTTAACGGTGCTTCATACGGAGGCTTAATCGGCACTCCTGATGCATTTGTTAAGTACATACAGGAACTTTTAAAACCAAATTGCTTACTGATAACAGATGAATATAAAAAAATGCTTTTTACTGAAAACTATACAACTGACAATAAAGCCACTGGTATGTGTTTATCATGGTTTCGCGGAGAAATGAATGGCTTGCAGTATTTTGCACATGCAGGCGGCGGCGGCGGTTATTATTGTGAAATCAGAATTTATCCCGAACATGGAATTGGAAGTGTAATTATGTTTAATCGCACGGGTATGTCTGACGAGAGATATTTGGATAAGCTTGACAAATGTATAATAAATGGAAAATAGCAAACAGATAACAGTACTTGCTTAAAAGTGGCGAGGACGTGTGAATTTGAACATGTATGTTTCAGACGAACAATGAAACATACAGACAATTTAGTATTCCAAACGCCACTATGTCAGACGCTGAAACATCTGGATATATAAACTATGAATGAAAAAATATTTGAATTAACCGGATTGTTAAGTAAAGTTAATGTTTCTTCTGCAGATAACGGTGAATTCTTTACGGACTTAACAAGATTAAATAATATTAATGAAATATTAAATAACAGTTCATACTGCCTGCTGTGTGACGGTAGTTTGAGTTTCATCCGGAAACATCAGAATTTTAATGATAAAAATCCTGCAGTATTAATTTCCTGTCATATTGATTCAATTTATGAATATCATTTCTGGGAATATTATGATAATAAAACAATACTTGGTACATTAGATAATTCGATAACTAATTCAATTCTAATATCTTTAATGCTGAAGAATGTTCTGCATCCAAATGTGTTGATTTCGTTTACAGGAGACGAAGAAAATGATTCTGCCGGAGCATCTGAAACAGTAGAATACATTTCCGGAAATCAAAATTTAATTTGGGAAAATTTAGTTTCTGTTATTTCACTTGATGTTACAGGTGAAGGTTATGATTCATATGATTTCAGCATTGAAAATTGGTTTGTTAAAAAAAATTTCATAAATGAACCAAAAATATTTTTCAATAATAAAAAGGAATATAAGAAATATTTACGGTCAAAGTTCAACGAAACTAATTATAAAATATTATATATCCATGAAAAAGACGATCGAGCCGCGCCTGATGATACGTGGGAATATGATGAATATGATCTGAATTGTTTTTCAATGTGTTTACCGACATTGTATCATCCAAAAAACAATAAATTAGATCAGGAAGATTGGATGCATGATGACAAAGGAATCTTAGCAAAAATTGAAAGCATATAATGCTATGAAGAAGCAATTACAATGTTATGCGAGAAAATCATAAACGACTTCTCTCGATGAATATTTTGTAAACCTGCTGATGTCAGCTGGCAGGGACTATGCGAGGACAAGAAAATGCATATGGCGTTTCGACTCCGTTCAACGGCTGAAATATTGAGCAGGAAAGATTTTGCTGGGACGATAATCAACAATTTCATATAGTAATAAACATTAGCAAAGTAGTTTAAACCTGCCTTAAAACTAAAAGGAAACTAAACAAATATATGAAGGAGTAAGCCCAAAATCCGTAAAAAGAGTAGGCAATCACTTAAAACCACATATCATGAAAGCAATTATCAGATTCATCATTTTACCCTTTGTTCTAATCTACAGAATCATCAGTTGGATCATAGGACTTTTTCATTCGCAACCAAAGGTAACACTTGATCTTTCATCGGATCCATACTTCGTTGGTTCCTATGCAAAGATCAAAGTAAAACTCCGCAACATCAATTTCGATGAACTTGACTTCAGCATTGTGGAAGGATCTCCCGGCGGTTATATTTCTTTTTGCAGGGATGTGGAATTCGATATCAATCATCCTGATATTATGATTTGCTTTGGTTACCAGCCTGGCAATTACCACATTGATGTAAGAAAAAAAACAGACGGCAGCCTGTTGAATACTTTCGATTTTTCTGTTGGTTTAAAATGGGAAGATGAAAAGAGAGGTCCGGGCTTATCCTTTACCGGCATCTCCGAGAATATCAGATTTAATCCGACATGGGGAGGCGGTCCTTCAACACCACAAAACCTTAACGTAGTACCCGCATCCGGTACCCGGAGAATAGCCATAATCCTTATCGATTGCTCAGATGCCCGCTATACTGCAGATGCACCCACACTCACTGCCATTCGGGATCGCTGGATGAACGAGGCAATTAATGGTGTAAGCAATGCTGGCCGAATGGAAAGCGCTCGTACATGGTACCGTGAAGTCTCCTATAATAATTATGATCTCTCCGCTAGCATCTTCGGTCCGGTGAACCTGCCGAATGCCTGGGGTACATATTTCAACAATGATGGTTCGCCTAAAAATACATTCTGGCAGCAAGCCGTTACGGGTTGCGACAGCACCATCAACTATAATGATTTCGACAACCTCATCTTCGTATCCGAAGCCTTTACAGACGGTATGGGCAATGTGATGAATGCATGGCCTTATGGAGGAGCCGGGACATTTTCTACTGCAGAAGGCGATAAGAATTTAGGTGTTGTATCTATGCCGAGAGAATGGGGAGCAGGCTTCCGTCCTGACCGCAATGTCAGAGCTACCATCGTACATGAACTCGGACACAGCATTGGACTTGGCGACCAGTACAAACCGGCAACCGGCAGGAATACAGGCAGTTGGGAACCCATGGATTCAGAAGACCTGTTGCCGCATTTTACCATTGCTCACCGTATGATGCTGGGCTGGGTACAAGAGCCCTGGCTTAAGATTTACAATTTTGCCAACGGGGGCGGAGGTGTAGTGAATGAGACCGTCAGCCTCAGTCCGATAGAAAGAGGAGCACCTCCTGCCGGTAAAAAAACAGGGATTGAAATACGTGTTGCTGATGGACTTAATTATTATGTAGAATACCGCGCACCGCAAAACCTGCAGATTGGCGACCGTTTCCTCCCTGTTTCAAATGCCGTTTTAGTGACTGATGTGGATTCTACACCGGGAGATGCGCCTATCAGTCGTCCTGCCATTCTCCTTGTAGGTAATGATATAGATGGAGACGGAAGTGTACTGATCAATGGTACGGATTATGAAGCCACTGATACTACCGACCCAACTTTCCCAACTGATTTTAAACTCAGCGTAAACGGTATTACCGTAGATAAAGCAGATGTAACCGTTCAATACGGTATTAACAGCAAACCGGACCCTTCAATACACCCATGGCCGGCAAGCGCAGACCGTCAATGGCAAAGCCCGGATATTGAAGTGCAGAATACAAGAAACCTAACCGATCCTGCTAACTGGTTCAATGTGCCCTGGGCTGGTAATCCCAATACCGTCATCGCCAAAGTAACAAATAACGGAGACCTTGCAGCACCCGGTGTACGAGTGGAATTTTATGTAAAGAATTATAACGTAGGCGGAACCCCCGAAACCCCTCTTGGTGCAGATACTCGCGATATACCGGCAAGAGGCGTTGTTAATTTCACTGCCAACTGGAATCCACCGGGCAACGGACATTATTGTATTATTGTAAGAATACCAGGCTATATGACGCCGCCACCCAGTCCTGTTATTGAAGGCAACATCTTCAACAACCTGGCGCAATCCAATTATGATCGCTTTATTTCCGCATCAGCTTCTCCAGCATCCCGAGAAATGACACAGGTAGAAGTTGGCAATCCCTATGACAAACCTACAACAGTATATATCCGTCCGGGACAAACCAATCCTTTGTACCGAACCTATGTAGAACATACCAGTCTATACCTGCATCCCGGCGAGACTAAGATGGTAAAGCTCATGTTTGAATACGATCCGCAGAATATCTATAAGATACCCGTCTCTCTTGGTAAGACCGAACATGTAGATATCCGCTCTCAGGATAAAGACAAGAAGAAAATAAGAGAGATAGTTGATAAATATCATCCGGTGCCAAACAGAGTCGGCGTAATTGCATATATAGACAATCCGTCCGAAGAACATCCGCATACACCCGCCAGACTGGGGGGCGTAGATGCAGAGATTATTACCGGTAAGAAAACAAAGTTCGAACGCTTCTACAAAGACGGCAATACAGTAGGCGGCGGCGTAACAATCGCGGATGGAAAGCAGAAAGTCAATACCGGCAAAGTAATTCTAACCATGAAGTTCAGCGATGGAAAAGAAACCACCAAAGAGAATGATGTCATAACTCTCGATTCCCAGGGCAGTTTCAATCACAAATTGAAGGAAGGAAGAAAAGGCAAGATGTTATCTGTGCAGGGATATTATCTGCCGGGTCCAGGACTGGGAGATTGTTATAGTAATGAAATTAAAATATAACACCTAAGCTCATGAGAGAGTCTCAAAACATGTAATATGTTCTAATCTGCTTGCAAATATCCTACTTAGCAAGCTATAACTCAAGTTTCCCAGGATGGGGTTCGGGAAAGAGAAAGGTTTTGAGACACTCTCTAAAATGTGATGAGAGCAGCCGAATCGAATAATAGCGTTTCGACTTCGCTCAACTTCCGGGAAAACAGTATTCATCCTTCCGCTGAGTCCCCGCATTAAAAGAACTTTGCAGTCAGGATTTGTTCAGGCGGGAGACTCAGCGGGGACAGGAAGAGAGTTTTCGGTTCCGCTCAACGCACGGGATACAGGGAGTTTCTACTTCACTTAACGTCTGAAAAAACTGATCAGGAGAGATTTTGAAGGGGAAAGTTTTTCAGAATAGAACAGATTGGTTTTTTGACTTAAAAACTGATAAGAAAACTTCTAATTTTGTTCAGTATGAAAGAAGGGTTCATACATAGATAAATAACATCAATTTATTAACTCAAATATTTGACCTATGAAACATATCATAATGCTTCTTTGTATTTTTCTGGTCAACGAATTGAATGCGCAGTTGACCAACGAGGCGACTTATTATCTTTCGGTAAAGTTTGATCAGGGCGGATATACGTATTCAACTGAAAATTCACGTCTGAAAATCTATTCTGGAAGCGCTCAGGTATCTCTCGACTTTAATATGACGGATCCTAAAACAGCATCCACAAACTATGTGCATGTTGAAGGTTCCGGAAACGGAACCGCCGACAATGATAAGTTCAATGCTACCGGCACCGGATATATCATCACATATGAAAGGGGGAATGAGGACAGCAGGCTTCCATTTTCATTCTCCATGAACGGGGAATTCTCTTCCGGTTCAGAGGGAATTTTAGTTTTAGGAAACTTTTCCATTAATGATGACAACGGCGGACAGAACGGCAGAATCAGCGGGAAAGGATCAACGGGTTATGCCAAACTTATTCTTACCAGAGGATCTTTTAAAATAATTAAATACAATTCGAATGAATCGGTTACCGGTACATCAGGCATGTATATTGAATCCGGTGATGTGATCGAAAGCGGTGATGGTACACGTATAAACCTCACATTTCCCGACGGCTCTGTTTTCATTATTAAATCCAACTCTAGTGTTGAGTTAAAAGGACATGATTTGATTAAGGTAACGGTTGGCGAACTCACATTCACAATTGGTAAACAGGGTAAGGAATTTCAGGTGATAACACCAAGCTCAAGTCTTGGTGTTATGGGGACAAAGTTTATTGTTACTGTTGACAATACGGGAAACACGGAGGTTAACCTGCTTTCCGGGAAAGTGTACGTTAAGGATAATATGGGAAAGGAAGTGATTCTCAACGAAGGAGAGCACGTCAGTGTTTCGAAATCCGCCGGAACGGGTACTGTCAATAAAATAAATGTAACAGAAGTTGAGAATGCTTTTGATGCTACCGATCTTCCTGCATTGAATAAATCAGAGGGTGCACAGCCTGAGAATTCGGCAAATATTTCCGGCAAATATGATCTGTCAGCAAACAGCTACAAGGGAATGCTCGAATTTTCTGATGATATGAAAAGCGGAAGAATTTTCTTTGACATCGGAAATAAGTGGGAAGAGATTACAAACCTGACTTACAATCCGTCAACCGGGGAGGTGTTCTTCACAAGACCATGGGCGAATAATCCGAACTTCCAGAAATACAGCGGGAGGATCTCCGGAAATAAAATAACCGGAGTATTCACTGACGTGAATTACGGAAGTCAGGAATTTCCATGGGAAGCAGTGAAAAAATAGTTTCTGAATATTATTGATGTGGCTCTCATTCCAAGTGGTTTGCTTTGAATTTGATTTTCTGTTCCGCTCAGCGCTCGGGATAAAGGACGTTTCGGCTTCGTTCAACACCCGGGATAAAGGGCGTTTCGGCTTCTCTCAGCGCCCGGGATAAACAATATTGTTCAACAATGTTCGCTTAACGAAACCGAAGCGAACAATAGAAAACTAATGCAGATTTCCCTCAGCACAAAGGTATAATGAGAAATACAATTCATATTAAGTAAGTACAAATTCCATTAATCAAAAAATAATCAAATGACAAACAAGGAATTCTTTATCCAAATGTGGAAAAACGAAATGGCACCTACCTTAAGCGCAATCAAAGGACTGCCGTCAGACATGTCTAAACTTAAATATCAGCATGATGAAAAAGGAAAGAAAGCAACTGAGCTGCTCAGTCATTTTCTGGGACATGCTGAAGTAATGAACAATGCTGCTGATACATTTATTGCAGATGAAAAAACTGCAACAACGCCGTTTAACACCAGAGAAGAAATCGCGGCTTATTTTGAAAAGAATGCAGCATCGTTAATTGATAAGTTAAGTGCAGTTGATGATAAGACCTGGAATGAAAAGACAATATCATTTTGTCTGGATGGCAGGGAATTATTTGCGTACCCTATGAGAGATACTTTCTGGATGCTGATGTTTGATATCATTCATCACCGGGGGCAGTTAAGCACATATTACAGACAAATGGGAGTGAGAAATCCTCAGATTTACGGACCAACGGCTGAAGATATTGAAGCAATGAATGCAGGTAAAAAATAAGCTGACTGCTTAACCTGATGAATAGAGTTGTGGGAACAAGCGCAGAATATATTTTTGCTTATTATCAGGACATATCTGCTGTCAGAAAAGATACTTTCCGATCTTCAGAGTGACTTTGGTTTTTTATTTTGAAGAAAGAATAAAGTTTATGTTAAAGAGTCAGGAATGGAGTTAAGTAAAAACTTCAGAAGAACGGAATGAGCTTTGTCGAAAAGTCATCACACTTTTAAATAATTCCTGTATGTTCCCAATCAGGAGACTGGGAACAAGAAGAAAAAATTTATGACCAGTGCTCCTTTAAAGCATTAGTGGCAGGTGACAATGGAGTAATTTAAATTCCTTAACTGCTCTGAACTCCAAAAGTTAACCGTATTCAAGAGAGAAGTCATATAAAATTATATAAAAAAGATTATGGTTTCAAGTATTCAAAAAGAAAAAGCTGAAAAGTTTTTAAAATATCATCTTGACAATGAAATACTTGTTTTATTAAACTCCTGGGATACCGGAAGTTCTAAATTAATAGAAGCGTGCGGTTATAAAGCAATCGCAACAACAAGTATGGGAATAGCCGCATCTTTAGGATATCCTGACTGTCAGGTAATACAATTACCGGAGTTGATTGAAGCTGTAACAGGTATTGTAAACGGCGTACAAGTACCGGTAACTGTTGATATAGAAGCCGGCTTTGGAAATAATATAGATGAAATAACTGATTCGGTTAAAAAAATTATTTCTGCAGGAATTGTTGGAGTAAACATTGAAGACAGTATTGATTTAAATCCAATATTAATCGATGAGATGGAATTTTGTGAAAGAATATCAGCTATTCGTGCATTATCAGATTCACTGGGTTTTCATTTAGTCATTAATGCCAGAACAGATTCATTTTATACTTCGGCAGGTTCACAGCGGGAAAAATTATCAGAATCAATAAAGAGAGGGAATAAATACCTGGAAGCCGGTGCAGACTGCATATTTGTTCAACCAGTATGGGAAAAGGAAATGATTACAACACTGGTTAAGGAAATTAATGCCCCGATTAATATTCTTTCAAACCCTGCAACCGGGGCAGGAATACCTCCGTCTGTCCGTGAACTTCAGGATTTAGGTGTTGCCCGGTTAAGTTTGGGTTCAAGCTTGATGAAAGCAACTTTAGCTTTAATTAAAAAAGTTGCTGACGAATTATCAGAAAAAGGAACTTACAATATTTTATTAAATTCTCTAACACCGCTTCCTGATTCTGCATTGGCATACAAAATGGCAATAGGATTAAATAAAACAAGAACAGCCGATAACATGGACTCTGCGAAGCCGGGGGACAATACTTAATAAAGCTTAATACATGTATTTTACTTTTCTGAATGGCAGACAGATTTGGGCTTGCTTCGGTTCGAGTATAACAAATATGTATTCCGACACAGCAACCACACAATCGTTAATCTCTACCGCCTGACGACACTGAATCCGATAATCAAAGAAAATTAATCAAAATATGAGAAAACTAAAATTACAGGTTCAAATATCTGTTGACGGTTATGTTGCAGGACCAAACGGTGAAGAAGACTGGATTGTAAAGTCAGATGAAAAACTCTGGCAGCTCATAAATGAAACAGCAGACAGTTCGGACACTATTCTTCTCGGCCGAAAAATGGCAGAGGGATTTATCCCTCATTTTGAAACATTTAAGACTGACAGTCCGGTTTTTTCTTTTGCGCAGAAAATGGTAAACATTCAGAAAATTATTTTCACCAGGACGCTTGAAAAACCTTTCGGCAAGAACACTTCTCTTGCAAAGGAAAATCTTCAGGATGAAATTGCAAGACTGAAAAATCAAAACGGAAAAGATATATTGGTATACGGAGGCGCAGGATTTGTGTCTTCACTGATTGCCGGCGGACATATTGACGAGTTTCTTTTCTTTGTCAATCCCGTGATGATAAATAAAGGAATGAGAATATTTGACCTGCCTGACAAGCGGCAGAAACTTTCATTAATCAGCGCTGTACCTTACAAATGCGGAGTGACAGTGCTTCGCTATAAACTGAACAGAGAATAATTAAAGACCGCTTAACAAAAAATAAAAATTTCTTTGTACTTTATATTTCTGATATCTTGATTTACTAAATTAAGGAAAGAGTATTATGATGTTTCAGAAATATAGTCAGCGACAGCGGAGGAGACGTGATTAGTTAATCCGCCTGCATTTCATTCCGGACAATGGATGGCTTTTCAGTTTCCTCAACGCCCGGATATACGGCGTTTCGGCTTCGCTCAGGGAAAGTTCTCATAATGAATATTTGTGCTGAAAAGCCTTCTTATCGAAAGTCTTCGAAACGTTATCGTCAGGCAGGACAAATGAAACACGGATAATAACAAATGAAATTCTTGCTGGAAAAATTTAAAATATTTTAAATGAATGTAAAAGAACAAATCAAAAAGTATATTGATAGCCAGCCTGAACCAAAACGCAGCGACATGAAAGAGTTACACCGCCGGACACTGCAATTATTCCCAAAATGCAGATTATGGTTTCTGGATGGTAAGAACAGTGAAAATAAAACAGTTTCCAATCCTAATATAGGATACGGAATTCACACCATAAAGTATGCTGATGGAAAAAGCAGAGAGTTTTATCAAATTGGTATCAGTGCAAACAAAACCGGAATCTCTGTCTATATCCTTGGTATCAACGATAAGACATACTTAGCCAAAACTTACGGGAAAAAAATAGGCAGGGCGAGCGTGACGGGGTATTGCATTAAGTTCAAAACTCTCAAAGACATAAACACTGATATACTTGAAGAGGCAATACGATACGGAGTTGAGAATTCGCACTAAGAGCAGCAATACATCTGACAGAGTATTATAAATAAACATTAAAAACAATAATTAATTATGAATCCTGTAGTACATTTTGAACTACCTTACAAGGATGCAAACAGAATCACACAGTTTTACATCTCAACTTTTGGCTGGAAAATCACCGAATTAGGAGAACAATCGGGTAATTATATTTTAGCACAGACTGCAGTTGAAGATGTGAAGCCCGGTTTTCCTGCCGGAGCTATTAATGGCGGATTTTTTCCCGCAAAGCCAGACTGGCCGTGTCAATATCCGTCTGTAGTCATAGGAGTTGAAAATATTGAGGAGGCAATAGATAAAATCAAAAGTAATGGCGGTACTGTTTCAGGAGAACCAATTGTAATCCCGAATTTCGGCATATATGTTTCTTTTTTTGATACTGAGGGAAACAGAAACAGCATTATTCAACCACAGGGAATGTAGACAGACTCTTACGAATACTTGTAAAGTGAACAGATTTCAAAACATATTAAAAGGCGGTGACCTGCGGTCAATCGGGAAAGCAAATGATGCAGCTGCAATGGTTAAATCACAAAAAGATTTTGATGAGTTGTTTACCTGCCTGCATAACTCTGACAGAAAAATTGTAATGCGAACAGCAGATGCCATAGAAAAAGTAACAGTTCATAATCCCGGATATTTGCAAAAACACAAAACGGAAATACTGAACATTTTCCGGAATGCAAAAGATATTGAGTTGAAGTGGCACCTGGCATTACTTGTTACAAGACTTAGTTTAACGGAAAAAGAATCAGAACAAACCCGTTACAAACTTACTCAATGGGCAATGGACAGAAATGAAAGTAAAATTGTAAGAGTAAATTCAGTTCAGGGACTTTTTAATTTGATACAGCGCAGACCCGAATTATCACATGACTTTAAATTGATAATCTCTGAAATTGAAAAGGAAAAGATACCATCATTAAATGCAAGAATTAAGAAAGTCAGGAATGCCGGCTGATCATACGGGTTTTGCGTCATGCGGGCTGACATAAAAACTTTTGAGAATTATGCTTCAGTTTAATTTAAGTTTTTATTAACAATAAAGTGTTCCGAAACCCGCCCCGACTTAAAGTCTGAAACTTTTTCTTTAAAGACTTAGTGATGACAGTAATAAAACAAACAACTGATAAAACTCATTTTATGAAACGAGGCTCAATAATATTTCTTCAGGCGGTTATTGTGCTCATCGGAATTGGAGCATTTTCAGTTATGCTTTGGGAGCCCCACATTGAAGGAAGAAACGTTAACGCCACGCTCTTTGAAATCTATTTCAATGATCCCTTTCTGGCATATGCTTATATAGCGTCCATTCCATTTTTCGCAGCACTATGTCAGGGATTCAAGTTGCTGGGATTTGCCGGACAAAACAATGCTTTCTCTCGTGAGACAGTGAAAGCTTTTCGGACTATTAAGTATTGTGCCATATCTATTATCGGATTTGCTGCATTAGGAGAAATCTTTATTATGCTGACTGAAAGCGATGACCGGGCAGGCGGGGTATTTATAGGCATCCTCATAATACTCGGCTC
>JAEUSI010000066.1 GCA_016788375.1 Ignavibacteria bacterium
ATTCTTTCGCGAATACAAACTCAGATTTGGATTCCTCCATTAATACTTTATAATCAAAGTCTAGTTCACTTATATCATTCAATACGGATACAATACACTTATTATCTATGGATATAATGAACATCTCAATATAATATATGATTTTTTCAAGACAGTCATTTTCATCCCTGAAAGTTACAAATATATCATCAGGAAAATCCTTTTTTAAATTTTCAGCATGCCTTGTCAGCAGAAATGCCCCTGTTCCGAGAACTTCAAACATCCTCTGATTTACACCTGATCCGTTAGCTATTTCTCCGTAATCGTTAAACACAATTTTAGATTTTTTGTATATCTTCAGCATTTCAAGACCTGAAGTTATACCCTTATTGGATCTGATTATCGGATGGTCATCAGGATATTTATTGCCGCATAAACCCCACCAGCTTAAATTTACTTTATCCGCAATGAAGTTTATACACTTTGTTCTCCTTGCCCAAAATCTGTCGCCTAATCCCCCTATAAAGGTTACTTCATATTCCTTTCTGCAGTCTTTAATCTCATTGATTATCCGTTCATCAAAACCGTTTGGATTTATATACGAATCAACCCCGTTCAGTTCAAAAAAATCTTTAAACGTTTTTGTCGATGTCAGAATCAGATGCCAGTCAGTTACTGACCATTCCCTCGGAACTGGTGTTGCCATTCTGTCAACAAGAAGTATTTTATCGCTGTAACTTCTCCAAAAACTGCTCGGTATTCCTACGACTTCTCTTACCAGTATCACGTCAGGTTTATATTTACCGATATATTCTCTCACTACGTTAAGCAGCCATCTTTTTTTAACAGGTCTTAATTTATTTTTGATTTTCTCCTTAATCTTCATAAATTTTTTGCTGCTACCGAAAATTTCATCGGCAACTTTATCTATATAATAAGGAGTTACAAAAAATTCTTCTGCTTCCCAGCCTGCTTTTCTCAGATTGTATGTATAAAAATCCGAGAAATTTGCTCTTAATGAGATTATCCAATCCAGAAACTCACGCCTGTCCATCTTCAGAATGTTATCCAGGTTTTCCTTAATTTTTAAATTAAGATAATTTTCGGGATTTATTGTGTCAAATTTAAGAAGTTTCAGAGTCATTGTTCGGTTAATATTTTATTCATTAATTCATCGTATATTTTTTCCCAGTCTGATATAACATTGTCATAAAGAAAATTTTTTCTTATTAACTCAGGATTTGTATCTGTCTTTTTGATTTCTTCCTCCAGATTTTCCGTCAGATAAGTTACAAGAGGAATTAACTCTTCCAGATCGGTAATTTCTCTGCTGTAAACTCCTATCCTCCTGAGCTTCCCGTAAGGTAGCCATGCTCCGTTAATTACTATACTGCCAGCATAAAGTGATTCGAGCATCGCGGCATTCATCGCATCTGTTTCTCTCAGATTCAGTTTAATCTTGCTGGATATTATAAAATCGGTTAGCTCATCAGGTGACATGAATTTATCAAGGACTAAACTTCCGAAACCAACACTTTTGCATACATCTTTGACCTTCTGCAGATAATTGCCCTTTTCATACTGAAGACCGTAAGTCAGAGGCAGAACAGCAAATATTTTTTCTTTTATTTCCGGTTTCAGTTTTTCCAGTGTATTCAGAATTTCTATATGCCTTTGCTTAGACGATCCGCTGTATCCGACGGCAATGATAATCTTATCCTCAGGTATGCTGTATGTTTTTCTGAAACATGATTCTGCTTCGTTCTTGTTCCTCTGATCTATCATATCCAGTTTGGAATTGTTTAATCCGAAATCCGCATACCTCACTTTTGATTCCAGATTTCTCCCGAATTTGGAAAGCATTGTTTCTTTTATTTCAATTGCATTAACGGTTATTAAATCTGCACGGTTGAGTGCTTTAATCTGTTTTTTGTAATTATCTGTTCCGGATATCTGAAACAAATCAGAACCCCAGAATGTCATCAGTACTTTTTTATCTTTCGAAAAGTACTTTAATGTGAGAAGAAATTCGGGATCAAGATAATGGTAGTGATAAATGTCGTAATCTTTCAGCAATTTGCTCAATATTCTTGTGTATTCGATTTCTTCGGCATTTGATTTAATCTGATTTATTACAGAATTAAACCTGAACAAGAGCGTGTTCTTTATTAATATTCTTCTCTTAAATTTATTTTTTAAAATTTCCGAAAGCGATTCCGATTTATTCTGTTTATTCAGTCTGATATTTCTTTTTAAAGGAAAATCAATAACTCTGTCAAAAACTTTCAGCTCATCCTCTGTAATATTATTTCCCCCCGGTTTTACGGGATTGACTACAGTTATCTCAATATCCTTTATATTTTTTCTCAGTGCTTCAGAAAAATTGGCGATAGTATAATAACTGCAATGTCCTAAAAAAATAACTTTCATTCCTTAGTTTTTGTTATTTTTTCTTAATAAAATCTTCCGAATTGTTTTTTGCTGAATATTTCTTGTGTTCTTTTAAATTCATTCCAGTCTCCTATATCAAGCCAGGACATTTCACTCACCGGGAAAACCCCGATCCTCCCTTTTCTGTTTTTTATTTTTTCAATCAGATCTGTAATATGAAAAAAACAGTCTTCTGGAATCTCGTCAATCAGATGAGGCTCCAGTATGTACATTCCGGAATTTACCATTAATGTAATATCAGGTTTTTCCTTAAGCTCTTTTAACAGTCCCCCTTTTATAACTTCAAGAGTTCCGTAAGGAATAGACAGATGTTTTAACGCTCCGACTATTGTCAGTTCATTCCTGTTTTGTCTGTGATAAGAAAGCACTTCATGATAATCCTGATCTACTAGTATATCGCAGTTTGAAACAAAAAATGTTTCGCTGATTTTTCCTTTCATCAGATGAAGACTGCCAGCAGTCCCGAGCGGCTTATCTTCACGTATAAATTCTGCCTTGTAGTTTTTTATACCCAGTTCCTCAAAATAATTTTCAATCATCGCTGCCTTGTAATTTATAAGCAGATAAAATTTTTCGGCTCCTCTTTTTACAAAACTGTCTATTATATGCTCAACTATTGATTTATCTCCAAGCGGCACAAGGGGTTTCGGGATTATGTTTGTTAACGGCTTGAGTCTCACTCCTTCTCCTCCAGCCATAATCACTACCGGAACATTCAGTCCGGATAAATGCGCCATCTTATTTTCTCCGAAGAGATCATTCCAGAAGATGACATTTACTATTTCGCCTTTTCTGTTTAATATGGGCATAAATTCCGATCTGTAAAAAACCATTTCGGATTTTACTCTTTCAATGCTTTCATCCTCATAACAAACAGTAATCTCTTCCCTGAGTATTTCCTTTACGGCTGTATCTATGGATTTTCCCTTTATAATTGCACGTTGTATGTCTCCAATGCTGATTACGCTTTTGAATGATTTTTTCTCTGTAACAATCAGCAGCTTCAGGTCCAGCTCGTCCATTCTTTTTAAAACCTTAAGCAAAGATACGTCCTTATCTATGGAAATACTCTCAAGGATTTTTTTTAACTCTTTCGGTGAATGATACATATTTCGTAATGTCATTCTTCGGCTTTGTATATTTTTAAAAAATACTTTGTGTCTTTGTATTTAAAATACAGTGGATGATTTTCATTATCTGCTATTCTGAAATGTCGGAACTGTTCTTCTATTGTCTTCTTAATATCGAGTTCATCATCTTTTTCAGTTCTTCTCTGATAAAATGTTTCCTTACCCGTTTGTTCAACCGGCTTTATAGTTTTTATATTTTCAATAAACTTCAGACACATATCTATCATTTTCTCGCCAAGCTTCTCTCTCATTTCTTTATAAAGTTCATTGCCGGTAAATTTCAGTTTTTCCTTTAAGTAATAAGGACCTGCATCAAACTCCTTCACTGCTTCAAATAATGTTATCGTAATCTCGTCTCTTCCTTCGAGAATCTGCCATTGCATAGGTGAAAATCCCTTTCCTTCCGGAAGATCACTGGCATGAACGACAATATTGTTTTTGTTCAGCTGCAGATATCCGTCCTTTATTATTTTTAGACAGCTCATAATCAGACATAAGTCTCCGGATTCAATCTGCATTTTGTCGTTTATATATTTTACTTCATGACCTTTGCTGATAAGTATTTTTTTCAGTTCATTGCCGTATGGTATAAACCAGCTTTTTAAATCATCTGTAATAATTGTAATTTTCATTTTCCTTGTAAATGTATTTTAATAAACTGTTCATAAATAATTTTCTCCTTTCATATTATTGTTTCTTGGGAAATTCCGGATAAATACTTTCAGAAATTTCTAAGATGAATTTTCCGGGGTAATTGAAAATTCATTTCTAATAATTATATATTTCAGATTTGTATCTTTTTAAATTTTCAGGAATCTTCAGCCAGCTGATTGTTTCCTTTAATCCTTCTTCAAGTGTGTATTTGTTTTTCCATCCGGTGAATTTTTTGATTTTTTCATCTGAACCGAATAATCTCTCCACTTCACTGTTTTCAGGTCTTTTTCTTATGTCATCACTGATTATTCTGGCTTCAGGATTTATCATCCTAATTAATCTATCCGCAACATTACCCACTGATATTTCTGAATTTGTTGCAATGTTTACTTCTTCCCCGATCAGTTTCTCACATCCGGAAATTTTAACAAAACCTTCTACTGTATCTTTAACATATACTAGATCCCTTGTCGGATGAAGTGAACCGAGTTTGATTTCTCTGCTGCCGCTTAATAACTGTGTTATTATTGTTGGAATTACTGCCCTTGCTGATTGTCTCGGTCCGTATGTATTAAACGGTCTTACAATTGTCAGAGGTATATTAAAGCTTCTGTAAAAAGAATCCGATAAATAATCAGCACCTATCTTTGATGCCGAATATGGTGACTGACCCTGTCTGGGATGAATTTCATCAATAGGCACATATTTTGCCGTACCGTATACCTCTGATGTAGATGTAATCAGAACCCTTCCTGTTTTATGTTTCCTTGCTGATTGAAGTATATTCAGAGTTCCTTTTATGTTTGTATCAATGTAACTTTCCGGAGAATGATAACTGTATGGAATTGAAATAAGCGCCGCAAGATGAAAAATCATTTCCATTCCTTCAGATGCGTTTTCTACAAAAAAACTGTCCCTGATATCTCCCTGAACTATTTCTGCCGATTTTAATGTTTCGCTGTCTATTGTATCAAGCCAGCCCCATGAATTGAATGAGTTGTAATATGTAAATGCCCTCACTTTATGGCCATCTGCTATAAGTCTTTCCACAAGATGGCTTCCGATGAATCCGTCAGCTCCTGTTACCAATATTTTCTGTTTCTTCAATGTCTTCTTTTTTTAATTGAAATACTTATACTTTTTTTAATTATAAAACTCACCGTCAATTAAACCGTAACTTCCTGATCTGTTCTGTTTGCCGGTTTTCCAGTAATCTCCGGGAAGAATCTGTATGTTTACTGCATTTTCTATTGAATCAAGAATATTTTCGGCACTTGTATCATTGAGACTGGCAAAAAGTCTGATCGAATAGTTATCAGCCCGCAGCATCAGATTCGGTATCTTTAAATAGATTGAACCGTTCTCTTTCAGATTTAAAAAACGGACACCCATTTCATCAGTTATAAAGGATGCTTTTATATTTCCGTATCCGTCCAGAAATGAAAGAGCTATTATAAGATTCCCCGACAATTTAATTTCACTGGAATATTTCATTTCAATCAATAAAGGCTCACCAGAAATAATCTGTGATAAATTTTCGTTGTTTGAATCCAGAAGATTTAACTCTGTAAATCTGAAGTTTTCATTTCCTGATCTGTCTGTTCTTTCCTTTAAACTCAAGCCTGTGTCTCCGTTATTTGAAGAAAGATATTTACTGACAGCTGAGCTTATATCACCTTTATAGACTATTCTTCCATGTTCAAGGATTATCCCTCTTGAACAGAGATTTTTTACTGCGGACATATTATGACTTACAAACAATACTGTCCTTCCTTCTTTCAATGATACATCCTGCATTTTTCCAATGCATTTTTTCTGAAATTCCGCGTCTCCGACTGCAAGAACTTCATCAACAATCAGTATTTCGGGATCAAGATGAGCAGCTACTCCGAATGCAAGTCTTACATACATTCCCGAAGAATATCTTTTGACCGGGGTATCTATATATCTGCCAATTCCGGAAAATTCGACAATTTCATCAAACTTGCCTTTTATTTCATTCCTCGTCATTCCGAGTATAGAGCCGTTAAGAAAAATATTCTCTCTTCCTGTCAGTTCCTGATGAAATCCTGTCCCGACTTCAAGCAGACTTGCAACTTTTCCTTTTATCTTCACGGAACCTGTAGAAGGTGTGGTTACTCTTGAAAGTATTTTAAGCAATGTTGATTTACCCGCACCGTTCTTTCCTATTATTCCGATAATTTCACCTTCGTTAACATCGAAATTAATTTCTTTTAATGCCCATACATACTGACCGTTTCCTTTAATTGTCCTGTCGTTAAGTTCGCCGATCTTAAAATCCGGATTTTCATTTTTCAAAAGCTTTGACCAGAATCTTGAAAAATCCTGCGACAATGTCTTTGACGTTATTATTCCGAGTCTGTATAATTTTGAAAGATCCTCTACAAGTATAACTTTATTGTTCATATTTTTTCCGTTTCTTATAAATTCAAACTATATTTCATTCTGAATTAATTATATCGAATCATATAATACTGAATAACATCGCTGAGACTTCTTTCCAATGTGAATTCATTTTTCCAGTTTAAATCTCTTATCTTATCATTTGAACCTATAATAACTGGATTATCTTTCGGTCTTTTTAACTTCTTATCTTCTTTCACGGAAATCTCAACACCGGTAATCTCACACATAATCTGAATTACATTCTGCAGTGAAACACCATAACCGCTGCATACATTATATACTTCGCCTTTTTTTCCTTTCATAAACAATTTATGATAAGCACTTACAACATCTCTTACATCTATGAAGTCTCTGACTATATTTATATCTCCTGCTGTTATAAATTCATTCTCCGTGTTTTTTTTTATTTCAACAATCTGTTTTGCAAAAGATGACAAAGCATAATTTTCATTCTGCCCCGGACCGATGTGATTGAACGATCTTGTCATGACAATATCTAACCCGTAAACATCAGCATACAGCTTCGCCAGCAGTTCCTGTGTAACTCTGGCAACACCAAAAGGACTCGAAGGATTAAGTGAATGATTCTCTTTTAATGGCAGGTCTTTTATTTCAACAGATCCGTATTCTTCAGATGATCCGACCGATAAAATCCTGCACTTAATTCCGATCATTCTGACGGATTCTATAAGATTCAGAAATATGTTTACATTATTAAGAAAACTTGTGTTGGGACTCTTCCAGCTTCCTGATACGCTGCTGTATGATGCAAGATGAAGAATATATTCCGGCTGGTAATCATAAATCAGCTTGCAAAGCCTGTCTTTATCTTTTAAGTCAGTTTTTTCAAATCTGATTTTTATGTTTTCAAGATTTCTGAAATCGTTCAACGGATAGTTTATATCTATTCCTAGTATTTCTGATTTAATTTTATTTTCATCAAGATACCTGAGAAAATTTCCGCTTACAAATCCGGAATAACCCGTGACAATATATTTCTGCAATTAATGTATAAATTAATTCTGATTTATAATTTCTGGTTTTTTATAATCCTTTTTTCGAGTATTCCTTTTTTCTCTAGTATTTCACATGCCTCTGCTATTTTTTCAAATTCTGTTCCGCTTTTTTCTGAAATAGTGATAAGATCATTCATTCCGTCGGATAAATTTAACGCCCACATTAATGAACTTACGGTCTCCGCCGTGTCTTTATCAGAACCTATTTCCGGGTATAGTCCGTATTTGCCAAGCTGAGGCTCACAGTAAGGTTTCAGATTTTTATAATATGCATTTTTCTCGATTACATTAATAATGTCAAGATACATTCTTACCGTATCTTCCATTCTTTCGAACGAAATAAATTCCTTGTTATCAGCTGAAGTATGATACTCATTATATTTCCCGTATCTTGTGCGCATTAATGACCCGACCGGCAGGTCATATCCGGGCGAACAGTACTGTCTTTCATCACTTCCCGTAGGGAAAAAATCCTCTATTATATATTCCTTTTCTTTTTGTTTAAGCATTATTTCAGCCGCTCTGTCTGCAGCCGAATTGCCGTTTCTGCTTCTTTTATAAGTGAAGTTTCCTCTGTCACCGGCACAAGTTACTACATATCCCGCAATTAGCTTTTTCTTTAGTTCTTCACCATTAACAGACAAATAATAAACCGCTCCGATTGTTTCAGGAAGAAAAAGAAATCTGTAGGTATATTTTTTTCTGCCTGATTTTTTCAGCTCATTAAAAATAAAAGCTGTTACAAGCGGTCCTGATAATTCGTTATTTGCCATTGAAGGATGACAGATGTATGTTGACAACAAAACTTCCTCTTCAGTCTCTCCTTTAATAACAGCTTCTGCAATTGTCATACTTCCGTTTTCATTCAGGTCTGCATCTATAAAAACTTCGTAAGTATCTTCGCTGAGTTCTTTCAGCTGTCTGTATGTGATGCAAAATCCCCACTTTCTTTTGTAATATGATGTAAGATACGGAATTACATCAGGCTGTGCCGGAAGGCTGTAAAGATGTTCCTTAAGAAGCTTTAATTCCATTTTCCCGGAAAATCCCGTTGAATAACCGAGCAGATGCAGATTATTTTTTCTGAAGTCAACTATAATTTTACCGCTGCCGTCCTTTATCCAGGCTTCTTTAACGTTCCATTCCGGAGGAACTTTCCAGTCAAAACATTCTGTACCGGAAGGTATCTCGGATATTTTCAGATCAATTATTTCAGATAATATTCCAAGCGTTTCGCGGTTTGCATTACCGGTAAGGCTTCTGTTTAATGGCCATAATCTGTCAAAATATTTTTCCAGAGATTCTTTCAAAATTCGTTTCCGATTTTATAAAGCATATTAAGTGATCTGCCTTCTTTTATTAAAGCTGCAGCTTCTTCATAAACTTTTCTTGCTTTGATAACATGTAAACAATTTCCTTCACCGGGTCTGTTTCCCGTATAATATCCTTTTGACCAGAGATATTCTTCCATCGGCTTTACGTCTGTCTCAACGCGCATATCAAGTTTTCTTGCATATAAATCGAATTCCCTGATACTTTCATTTCCGTTTATATCAATATAAAGTCCTTTGAATTTTTTATGATATCTGTTTGGAGCATTTTCCTTTTCTTCCGCATAATGATAAAAAGTCATGCAATTTTCTCCTGCTATATCAAGTGCTGCTATCTTTCCGTCAAGCTGATAAAGGAGTTCAAAAGGAGAATCTTTACCAAATGCGGTGTAATTTTCCAATGATGCGAATTTTTCCCTTTGATGACCCAGTACAGCAAATGAAAACAACGGATGAGCCGTTCTTACAGAATCAATTCTTTTTCTTGCAGTCTCTGTTAGAATTCCGGTTTCCGATACTGAATAGCGGACATCAAATGTTCTGCCTTTGGTAAATTCAAAATTGAAAGTCGGCAAAAGCAGCGTACCCTTTTCACCGATTGCTTTTAAAAATGATTCGAGAATTATATCGGGAGTTAGATGAATATTCTTCAGTTTGTATCTTCTCATAAATCCTGACAAAGAGCTGTGCAGAAGCAAAGTATCACCTTTATTTACGCCTGTGTTATTCCAGGATTCAGACAGTTTTTCCGTTATTACTCCGGAATTATCTTTTTCCGTGATTGTAATGGTCATATTCCCAGAATTTTTAGAATCTCATCAGATGCAGCATCTGCTGCTTTTCCCGGATTATAAGCAAGTTTTTTTGCAAATTCTTTTCTTTTATCAGAAAATTCTCCGGGGTTTTCAAGAGCTCTTTTTACAGCCTCCTTAAGCTCATCCGGTTTGTAAACTACAATTCCCGTATGTCGCCCGGCATTTGCTTTCGGATCATTGCGGACAAATTCTGCCGTACTGTTTCCGAAATTTGCGTATGTTTTTTTAAGCGTCTTTTCAAAAAATTCCGGGCAGTCAATATACACAACAGGTTTATCGAGCATTATAAATTCAAGCGCTACACTGCTTAAATCAGTTATCATCAGATCACTTGCTGCAAGATACGGATCAATTTTGCCGGCAGGGATGTGCCTGAAGTTCTTATAACTTTCATATTTTTTAAGCTTGCCTGTCCAGTCTTTCCCTCCTGTATAAAACTCATAATCAGGACTGCTTTCAGGACAATAACTTATCGGATGAAGTTTAACGATCAGATTAATGTTTTTAATTTCAAGAAGTTTTTCTGTAACTTCTTCTCCGAAAGACCTTAAGGAAAGTCCTTCATCCCATGAAGGTGCATAAATTA
Source organism: Ignavibacteria bacterium (assembly GCA_016788375.1). GTDB lineage: Bacteria > Bacteroidota > Ignavibacteria > Tepidaquicellales > Tepidaquicellaceae > JAEUSI01. The sequence goes on from JAEUSI010000066.1 coordinate 10,390, forward strand.
CAGTCTTAAGACCTGTATCGAGATTGAGTTCGTTTAGAATTTTCTCCCTGCAATATTTTCCTGAAAGTAAATCATCGGATTTTGAATAACCGGTGTCCACTAATTCTATGTTCATGTCTTCAAGCCCGTACTTTTTTATTGTGTTTTCTGTCTGTTCTCTGTGAAGAGGACTGGTGAGAAAATGAACGTCAAAATTAATGAAGTTTTCTTTCTGATATGATTCATACTTCACCGGCTGATTGTGATTTATATGTATTTTTACCGAGTCTTCATTTCCGGTTCCGTATATATGAGGTGATAAAAAAATATCAGCCTCTTTCAAATGTCTGCTTAATTTAGAATTGAACTGTTTGCTGACAGGAACACCAAGTGGTTTCAGAGCTTCGCTTCCTTTATAGTTTGTTCCGATGTAATAGGATATTTTCTTTGTTTTTTCCCTTAATGATTTAATAATCGGAAGTATATAAGGGACAAAGGTTGTTTCTTCAATATCAAGTATAATTATTTTTTTACCCTTAAGCTTATCAATGATCATTTTTGCCTTCACTGAAAAATTATCTATTTTCTTCCTTCTGTATCCCAATTACTTAATTTTTCCCAGTAAATTCCTCAGTTCATCCCGTGTAACTGATCTCGGATTATTCCGAAGTCTTTCCGTATTTACATTGTCAGAAATGAAATTAATTTGAAAGTCTTCTGAGATTCCAAGCTCTTTCAAGGTAGTTTTTAACTTAATGCTTTTCATTAGATTCTTAATTTTATTTTTTGCTTCATCTGAACTTCGGCACTTCATTATATTCAGCAATTTGCCGAAATTCTCTTTTACAAATGCGGTGCCTCTCGGATCAGTTATGTCTTTATCACTTACACCGGAATTGTAAACAAAAAATTCTCCCAGGGTTATGCTTACCGCCTGACCGTGCGGTATTCCGAATTCTGAAGTCATTGAATATGAAATCGCATGAGGAGCTGTTGTCTTTGTGATATTTATAGACTTTCCCGAAAGGTTTGAAGCTTTTGACATTTCCGTTCTGTTTCTGATATCCGGATTGCAAACAGCTGAAGTCAGATTTTCAAACACTAATTTTATAGCTTCCTCTGAATAAGATCTGGATTCCTCTGTTGAGTTTACACTCCAGAATGATTCAATTGACTGTGACAATGCATCCATCCCGGATATGGCCGTGATTTCAGAAGGCAGGTTTAAAGTTAATTCAGGATCTATTATTGAACAGTCCGGCAATATGCTTTCATCCGATAGTGAAAACTTTTTTTTTCCGTTATAAACAACTGCAAAATGTGTTGCCTCACTTCCCGATCCTGAAGTAGTAGGTACAGCTATAAAATATTTTCCGGAATCAGTTAATTCTGACTTACCCGTAATGTATTCTTCCGGATTCAGTTCCTGAAAACTCAATATGTTAACAGCTTTTGCGGTATCGATCACATTTCCGCCTCCGACTGCAACTATACAATCGCTTCCGGAATTTCTGAATCTTTCTATTCCGGTTATAACGGATTTAACTTCAGGTATTATACCGAAGTCATTGAAAATTTCAAATTCGAAATCAGAAAATCTGTTTCTGAATATTTTACCTGCACCTGATAATTCAAATGATTTCTTCCCTGAAACCAAAAAAATCTTTTTTGCTTCTGTTCTTTCTAATATTTTCCTGAGATTGCTGATACTGCCTGTTCCGAAATATTCTTCCTGATTTTTCAAGAGAGATATTTAATAAAATTTTTCTTGTTATCTGCCGGCGAAATATCCGGTCTTCCGGGGATATTGGTAAAACCTTTGCTGATTTTTATTTCAAGCAAGGAAGGTCCTTTGCATTTCTTCAATTCAAGTATTTTCTCTTTAATCTCTTCGCTTGTTTGCGCAGTTATAACTTGTCTGTAACCGCAGGATTCTGCTATTTTACTTAAATTTATTTTAAATGCAAGTGTCGGCTGTCCGCCTACAGAATCATGAGCTCCGTTGTTCAGTATTATATGCTTAAAATTCTCTCCCCCTTTATCAGCAGTCACTGCCAGAGATCCCATGTGCATAATTACTGCACCGTCTCCGTCTAATATAAAAACCTGTCTGTCTTTTTTAATTAGTGAAATCCCGAGTGCTATCTGGGAACAATGACCCATTGAACCGACTGTCAGAAAATCTTTTTCGTGCCCCTGATTGTTGTTTTTCCTGTATTCAAATACTTCTCTGGAAATCATTCCCGTGGTTGATACTATAATTTCATCATCTGTCAGATTGTTTAATATAATTTTAACGGCTTCTTCCCTTTGCAAAGGATATTTATTTGATTCTTCGGATTTAAGGCTGAAATTACTGATGTATTCACTGAATGTTCCTGATGAAACTAATAAAGCATGCGGCTGATTGCTATTAATAATTTTTCTGCAAACATTTTCTACAAGCTCATCAATTCTAACAGTCATTCCGTTTATTTTTTCAAACGGGATCTCCATTGCTTCAAGCATTCCGGTTAAGACTCTTCCCTGCTTAATGTGCTGAGGTTCATCCTTCTTTCCGGGTTCGCCTCTCCAGCCGATCAGAAGCAGCATAGGAATTCCGTATACTTCATTATCGGCAAGTGATAATAACGGATTAACGGAATTTCCAAGTCCGGAATTCTGCATATAAACAAGAGAAGGTTTACCTGTTGCCAGATAATGTCCTGATGCTAATGCTACGGCTGAACCTTCATTTGAATTTATTATATGTCTGTCTTCCGGAATATTATCAGAAATGTATGAACAAAAATCTTTTAACAGTGAATCAGGCACGCCGGTAAAAAAATTAATACCGTTAGCGCTTAAAATTTTATAAAATTCTCCGGGACTAATCATTATTTACCGCCGGGTATTAAGGTGAGTATTTCATTTATCGGCATCATTTTACTGTCAGCCTCATATGACCTTTCATTTTCAAGAATTAATTTAGCAGTTTCTTTCATAGCCGGATACGCGCTTCTCAGCAGATGATTGGCATAAATTACAACATTTACTCCGGCTTCGGTTAATTCTTTTTCATAAATCATATTATATGTTGAAGGTACAACAACAAGCGGAACCTTCCTCTCAAATTTTTTAAATCTTTCACAGAATTCCAGTATTTCATCAGGCTTTTTATCTTTGCTGTGAATAAGTATTCCGTCAGCGCCTGCATTTATGTATAACTCAGACCTCTTTATCGCATCATCCGTTCCTTTATTGAGAATCAAGCTTTCTATTCTCGCAATAATCATAAAATCATTTGTAATCTGTGACTTTTTACCTTCGGAAATTTTATAACAGAAATTTTCAGCACTGTCCTGTTCCTGTTCGACATCCGTACCGAACAATGAATTTTTTTTGAGACCGACTTTGTCCTCTATTACTACCGCTGATACTCCGAGTCTCTCGAGGGTTTTTACTGTAAAGATAAAATGTTCGGGTTTACCGCCGGTATCTCCATCATACACTACAGGTTTTGTGGTTATTTCCAGTATATCATTAAGTGTCTGCATTCTTGAAGTAAGATCCACAGCTTCAGTATCCGGTTTTCCTTTTGCCGTTGAATCTGTCAGACTGCTGAGCCACATACCGTCAAATTCTTTTGTTTTATTTCCGGATTTTACTTCAAGATTTTCCACTATTAATCCGGTAAGTCCGTTATGTGCCTCCATAAGTTTAACAATGGGTTTTACTTCAAGCAGTCTCCTGAATCTTTTCATTCTTACATCAGGTGTGGTTCCGATTTCCTTCAGACTCTTGTTGAAGGATGTTGAGGATAATCCGTCAGTATACTTTACTTCCACTAATTTACCTCCCCATTTACCGAGAGCTTCAATTACTTTTGCCCTGGTCTCTTTCTGAATCCCTGTTTTCCAGTCATCACCGTGAACAACAAAATCAGGTCTGAGCTTTTCAAGATTCGGAACATAATCGAGAGTCTCCTGTGCAATTACGTCATATACTCCTTTAATATTTTCTATCACGGTTTTTCTCTGCTCATATGTCATATAAGGAAGTCTTTTGTAACTTGCTATTGCCTTGTCTGTAAGCAACCCGACCGTTACTCTGCCGAGCTTTTCAGCTTCTTTAATTATATTCAAATGTCCGGGATGAATAAGATCCGCACTCATTCCCACATATACTTTTTTCAAACCAGTACTCCTTTAGTATTTTCGGGTTTTACCAGCCAGTCGTTTTTTGTAATTGAATTTCTGAATTCTTTGTTTGTTATCAGTCTGAAAGTGTATTTAATCTGAGCAAAATAATATGCCTTTCTGAATTTTGCGAAATACTCGTTCTTTTTATTCCGGCGGAAAATATTTTTTAACTCTGAATAATTCCACCTTAATCCCTGTTTTAATGCCGCAAGCATGTTCAAGAATAAATGTTTAATGCCTTTTTTATCTATATAATATATTTTGTATGGTACACCAATACCGTTATTGATGAATCTTCTCTTTATCTCTTCTACAGTAGCCTTCTTCCTGACAATCTGATAATGCTGCATCAGTGCTTTCGGCGACCAGCCGATTAAGCAATTGTTGTTTTTCAGTCTTTTGCATAATCCTGTTTCACCGTCACCCAGAAGCCAGTCTCCTACCATTTCGGGATTGAAACCTCCGACTCTGATCAGTATATCCTTTTTAATACTCAGGTTTCCTGCGTTCATATACATTCCAATTTTGTATCCGATTTCATCACCGTAGTTCTGCTTTCCCAGAAGATTTTCATAGTCATATATCCAATCCGGAGGTTCTTCATCCCATTTAATTTCGATCTTTCCTGCAACTGCAGCAGTCTCTTTGTTGCCTTCAAATACTTTTGCTATTTCAGAAAGCCAGTCAGGACAAAGAATGCCGTCATCATCCGTGAACGAAAGTATATCGTTCTGTGCAGCGAGTATCCCGATTTGTCTGGCGTAAACCTGACCGGGTCTGGGAATATAATAATACTTTATGTTTGTTTCCGGAAACTGTGAAATATAATTTTCTATAACTTCTTCGGTATTGTCTGTTGAATTATTGTTTACAATTATTATCTCATAATCTTCTTTCGGATAATTCAGATTTATAAGTGAATCCATGCACATGGGAATTGTTCCCGCGCGGTTAAATGTTGTTATGATAATTGAAAATTTCATCACAGTTAAAAAATTCCTCCGTTTATATCTATTGATGTTCCGGTTAAATAATCAGATTCTATCAGGAATCTTACAGCTTTATAAATGTTAACCGGATCTCCGAATTTACCCGATGGTATTTTTTTCTTTACTATTTGCTGATACTCCTCGCTGACTTCGTTTATCATTCCGATATCAAAATAGCCGAGATTAAGATTGTTTATTGTAATTCCCTTGCTTGCATTTTCAACTGCGATGCTTCTTGTCATACCCCAAAGACCGGATTTTGAAGCTGCATAAGCACTTGTCCCGGGAATACCTGTCTCTGCTACAACCGATGCAAAGTTCACAATTCTGCCGTAATTCTGTTCCCGCATAACCGGCAAGGAAGATCTTATCATGTGATATGTTCCTGTCAGATTTGTCAGAATTACTTTTTTCCATTCATCAGCTGAAGATTTATGAGCAAAGCTGTTGTAATTATTTCCTGCACAGTTAATCAGCACAAATTTGCTTATCCCGGATCTAAGTTTCCCGATTAATTCTTCCGTCTTGCTGAAATCTGTTACATCAAGCTGAATGAATTTTTCGTTCATTTCAAGTTCGGGATTTTCAGAATAATATGTACCGTATACTTTTTCTCCGTCTTCTGTGAATTTATCAAACAGAAATTTTCCTATTCCTCTTGATGCACCGGTTATCAGTATCATTATTATTTAATTTTAATTTAAATTTCTTATCTGATCTTTTTCATTTACATGGTTCAGTTCTACAAGTTCTTCCGGAAGCACAAAATCCCCTCCGTCAATTATCCTGTCACATATAAAATCCATGAATTTGTTTTTTCCCGGTAAAAGAAAATTAAGTTTGTCAAAGTCAATATATAGATTATCATTTATTGTCGGGAGCAGAGGAATTTGTTTCTGTATAAAATATACATATCCGTATTTCAACGCCATTAATCGCATCTCTTCATTAATTAAGTTTATTTCCGGTGTCTTTCTCAGTAATTTTATATATTCTTCATCCGAATCAGCATCATATGTAAATCCCTTTCCTGAGTA
>JAEUSI010000067.1 GCA_016788375.1 Ignavibacteria bacterium
CTTTCAGAAAATCTGTTAGTTCGCCAATATAATGGTCAGTATGTTCGAGGAATCCGGCAAACACTTCCATCATTCTTGCATATACTTTTCTTTCATCAGCAGAAAGTTTATTCCAGTCCTGCACATCAGGATCATGCCTTGATAAAGTTGCGTTCTCAGGAATTATACCAAGCTTTTTCTGATTTTCAAAAGTTTCTTTTCTGTATGCATCCCATCCTTTGTCAAACTTTCCTTTGTATTTATCTGCCCATTCTTTCGGAACATGATGAGGTGAATGCATTGCACCGGTTGCAAAATAAAGGAAAAATGGTTTTGTCGGAGCAACCTGCTTCGAATCTGCGATCATTGCTTTTGCCTGTTCCACCAGATCAGGTGTGAGATGATAACCCTCTTCAGGAGTTTTCTCAGGTTCAGTCTGTGTGTTGTCCCGTGTTAATTCAGGATAATACTGAGAAGTATCTCCCCCGAGAAATCCGTAAAATCTTTCGAAACCTCTTCCTAAAGGCCAGCGGTTGTATGGACCTGCAGCAGATAAAGTTTCTTCAGGAGAAAGATGCCATTTGCCTACACAGTAAGTATTATATCCGTTTTTAAGAAGTATCTCTGATATCGCTCCGTTTTCAAACGGCATGTAGCCGTCCGTTCCGGGATAACCCGTCGAACCGTTTGTTAGACATCCGACGTGATTTGAATGATGATTCCTTCCAGTCAGTATGCATGACCTTGTAGGCGAACATAGCGCTGTTGTATGCATATTGTTATATCTCAGGCCATCGGCAGCAAGCTTATCGATGTTAGGAGTTGCTACCGGACTTCCGTAACACCCTAGATGCCCGAATCCGGTGTCGTCAAGTATTATAAAAAGCACATTCGGCGCTCCTTCTTTGGCTCTTAAAGGTTCAGGCCATGCAGGCTTTGACTGATCGTATGTCCTGCCAATTACTCCGGGAAAAGTTTTACCGGTTTTGTATTCTGTTAACGGCATAGTATTTTTTATTTTGATTTATTAATTACTTTTTTGAAATTCTGACATCTACTCTTCTGTTTCTTTCTCTTCCTTCTGGTGTATCATTGCTTGCGACAGGGAATTGTTCTCCGAATCCTTCAGCTTTAAGTCTTGTGGCGTCAATTCCGTTCTTTATAAGTGCATTCATAACTGCATCAGCTCTTGCCTGTGACAATTTGAGATTTGCCTGTGGAATTCCGGTATTGTCGGTATATCCGCCGATCTTAAGATTTACATCCGGATAAGCTTTTAGAATTGCAACGACATTCTTTCCCTGATATTCGGATGAAGGTCTTAAAGTTGCTTTGTCAGTCTCAAATAAAATTCTGTCAAAAGATATCCAGGAATCTACGGCTGATATGTTTTTATCTTCAATAAATTTGAGAAGCTGTGCTTCAGCGCCGTTCTCAGCTATTATAATTTCTGTTCCGTCGGGCAATGCCTTTGTAATGAATTTTCTTGTACCCGTCAGTGAATCCATCAGGGCATCTCCTGTTTTCGGAGCTGCAATATAAGTCTGTTCAATTCTTTTTTTGACTTCCGCTTTTACAGAATCAACTTTTGGCTTTACCGATACTGTTTCTTTATTGCAGCTTTTCCAGAGGAAAAACAACAGTATTGCTCCCAGTCCGATTAAAAGCCATGGAAGTAATTTTTTAAATCCGGATTTTTCAGCTTCAGTTGATTTGTCTTTATACTCTTTGATATTTGCAGAGATTTTATTTAATCCTGCTAAACCTAAAATTCCGGCAAGTCCCGAAGGAATTAAACCTGCTAGATAACTTTTCTGCCCGGATAATAATCCTGAAAGACTGTTTGAATTCATACCGTTTCCGGTAATTTGTTTGCCAATAAGACTCATAACTATAGCTGCAAGAAATCCTAATAAAGATGAAGATGAATTTGAACTTACCCCGCTGTCTTTTGAAATCAGATTTGTTGTTTCTTTTAATTTTTCCCCGAATAAGGATGAAAGTGTGCCTGTTGCACTGTTAATAATACTGAAAAATTTATTTTTATCCATCAGAGATGTATCCAAATTACTCAGTAAATTTCCGCCAAATCCATTGTCCTTAATAAGTTTTAATATTTCTGAAGCTCCTTCATCTGAAGATGATTTGTTGACTAAAATGCCTATAATTGCCGGCAAAGTCAGTTTTATCGCAGATTGAGTATTTGATGAATTTTCTCCCAGTAAACCCGAAAGTTTTGAAATTATTTCGGGTGTTATTGCGCTTTTTGTAAGTTCTAATAAATTTACTGCCATAATAATTATAATTAATTTTTATATTTTATAGTCCTGATTTATAAATTAACTGCGCCGGTGTAATGGCGCAGTTTTAAATTATTTCATTCCTGTTGAAGTCAAAGATCTAAAATTTAATTTTTGATTATTTAGTCCTCTTGAAATCTATTCTTCTGTTTTTATATCTTCCTTCTTCAGTATCATTGGGTGCGATTGGATCGTCAGGACCCATGCCTATTGTAGTAATTCTTGATCCCGAGATCCCTTTGCTGATGAACCAGTCTTTAACGGAGTTTGCTCTGTTCAGAGATAATTCCATGTTCCAGTTTCTGCTTCCTGTGTTGTCTGTATGTCCTATTATTTCAACTTCAACATTCGGGTTGTTTTTCATGGCATTCAATGCTAATTCCAGCTTGTCCTCTGCAATTGATGTTATTTCCCATTTATTTGTCGCAAAATTTATTCCTTCAAGATGTATTATTTCTCCGACTTTTACTTTTTCTTCAGGCGGAGCCGGCGGTAAATCGTCATCCGGATTTAAGGGATCGGTTCCTCTTCCTACTTCAATTCCGTCTCCGATTGAGCCCAGATCCGTATCTGCCAGTTTCGGATTAGTCTTATGTGTCAATACTTCTGCTCCGTCCTTTAATCCGTCACCGTCTGTATCAGGATTGGTAGGTAAAGTTGTATACTTCTTTATTTCTTCATTATCCATTAACTGGTCACCGTCCGTATCTTTGTTCAATGGGTTTGTAGAATACATTCTTATTTCATCGCAGTCAAATAATGTATCGCCGTCAGTATCTTTATTCAGCGGATTTGTTTTGTAAGTATTGACTTCATCTCCGTCATTGCATCCGTCACCGTCCGTATCGGCTATTTCAGGATTTGTTCCTATCTGTTCTTCCCTGCAATAAGTAAGACCGTCTTTATCTTCATCAGTATTGCATTTGTCGCTGCCTGCGAAAGTTAAACCGATTCCGATATTTGCATAAGCGTCGTTGTAATCTTCTATTACAAAATTATTCAGAAGATCTGTAGTCGTATAAGTCAGTCCTCCGTTAATATCAAGGAGAACATTATCAGACAACTTTATTTCTGTTCCTATTCCAATAGGAATAATTCCTGACCAGCCGCTTTCAGAAGCATCGTGCGTATAAATGGTTGAATCAATAGTACCTCCGTCAGTTTTACCGCTCGTATAGCTTACAGAATCAAACACAACATTTTCTGCGCTGTAACTCATTACTCCGGCACCTATGAAGAAATACGGATTCCAGGATTTTGCTGTCTTTGCCCACGGAGAAATTCTTAACCTTAAATCTATCGGAATAATGTCAGCCGAGACTTCTTTGTCTGCGGTATAGTTTTCAGGATAACTATTGTAATTATCTTCAGTATTATACTGTCCGTATCCGGCACCGAGGTCAAGTGATAAACTGTTTGACAGTTCAAAATTGACAAAACCTCTTGCCATCCAGGAGAATTTACCGTCAAATTCAGAAAACGGGATTAACGGCAGAAACTGAACTCCCCCTTTAATGCCGTAATTTTTGAACTGTGCATTTGCATTAATTGATATGAATGCTGTAATTGTTAACAGCAGAAGAAAGTGTTTTTTCATTTTGTGCACCTCTTTATTTTGATTTATTAATAATTTAATTTAATTAAAAACGTTTGATAGAATTTATCATAAATATTTTTCTGATTAACTCTGATTCTGTTATTTAAAACACTTTTGACAATAGACCGAATGTGCTTCCGCCGAGACTTCCGGTGAATTTTAGAACTGTTCCCGTGAATTTAGCAGCCTGAACAGGACTTACGCCTAATTTAGTCAATACCTTTACCACATCAGCAGTAGTACCTACAGATCCCGGTAATACTCCCAGATTTGTTGCTTTGTTTATATAATTGTCTCCGCCTCCCGGAATACTTTTATTTAGTTTTGAATAATCATCAGCCGATAGTTTATCTTTTGAAAGCATCATCATTGCTCCCAGACCGGCATCTGTCTGTGAATTTGTCAGTCCCAGTTCTTTGGAGATCTGATTTGTCATGCTCGGAGTTTTTACATCCTTGCTTCCCGAACAACCGGATAAAAAAATTAATGTTAACGCAATTAATGTTGCCGAACTCAGAAGGTTTTTCATTTTTATTTTTTTTAATTATTAAAAAGGTTTGGAATTTTTTGGGGATTTTCAATTAGTAAGAAATACTGATCTGCAGATTTCTAACTTATTATTTTCAAACTTTACAAAGTTCAAATAATTTGTACTGACTTGCAATCCTTAATATTCATGTATTACGGAAAAAATTTTTACTTTATGAACCGGAAATTAAAGTCAGTGAATTTGAAAAACTGATATTACTTATAAATTGAAAGTATTTTGAATATATTTTATAAAATTTATGAACTTGAAAAATATACACGGTCAGCATAGTATTTCCCGGTTTACCATTGTCAAAATTCTTAAAAAGCTTTCGCCTAAAGAAATTACCGAATTGGAAAAGCTGCTGAATTCACCTTTCTTTAACAATCACACGACTTTAATAAAACTTTACCGAGAACTGAAAAAATATTATCCTGATTTCTCAGATAAAAAACTGACTAAAAAGTATTTGTTTGAGATAATAAATCCCGGGAAAAAATATGATGATAAGTTGTTTCAGAAGTATCTTTCGCTTCTGAATAAATTGTCGGAAGAATACCTTAGCATTCTTGAATTGCGCAATGACGTGAATGACAGAGAACTTAAAGTCCTTTATCAGCTGTCCAAAAGAGATCTTAGTGATGTTTATTCTAGAAAACTCAATGAATTTGAAAATATTCTGGAAACAAAATCTAAAATTGACGATGTTTATTACCTTTCAAAACACAGGTTGTCTGAAATTAAATTTTATCACAAATCGAGAGGAAATAATGCTGTTTCAGGCAAAACAGATTTGACAGATTCATATAATAACCTTGTAAATTATTTTCTTGCTGTTTCCAGTTCGAGTTTAAATCAAGTTCATTCCAATCAATTTTCATACAGTAATACAGAACCGGCAATTTTATCAGGGAAACTGTTTGAAAGAAATGAATTAGAAAAAAATCTTGCTGAAATAATTAAAAATACTTCTTCAAATGACAAAAAGAGTTTGCTGTTTCTGGAATTGATACAAAATGATCTGAGGATGTATTCCGGAAAAAAGGGATTAAAAGCATACAGAGATCAGAAAAAGATTATTTTTGAAAATTCTGATGCCTTGAGCGATACAATGCTTCTGTATTATCTGAAAAGACTCAATGTTTATTGTATAATAGAAAATTCCAGGGGAATTTATGATATGCAAAAAGATCTGTTTGAAAATTATAAATTAATACTTGAAAAAAAGCTTTTCGTTCTGGAAGGTATTCCTGATCTTCGTATTCTTGATTACAGAGTAATTCTTGCTACTGCCATTAAAAACAATGAATTGAAATGGGTTGAAAAATTTATTAATGAAAGTGTGCATCTGATAAAAGAAGAGTCGAGAGAAAATATCGTAAATTTCGGTTATGCAGTCTTATTGTTTCATAAAAAAAACTATTCCGGTTCATTGGATCATATTTCAATGATTAATCACGAGTTGTTTCCAATTACAGTTGATATTTATATTCTGAGAGTAAAAATTTTTTATGAAATGGGATTTTTTGATACGGCGCAGTCTGTTGCGGAAAGTCTGAGACATTTCATAAAAAACAACAGGGTTATGTCAGATATTATGAGAAATTCACTCAGAGATTTTTATAAATATTTCACTGCTCTGCAGAAAATGAAAAAAAATCAAAGTGAAGTTAAGATTGTTAAATTACTGTCTGATGTAGAGAGCAATAATGGAACATGGAATAAATCATGGCTTATTGAAAAATTAAATGAACTCAGGAACTGAAAGGCAGTATACTCGTGCAGAAATGAAATCTTCCTGATTAATATTTGAAAAATATTATATATTTCTTCGGTTATATTTAACCTGCCTGATAATCAATAAATTAATTAATAAATAAATTTTAAGTGGATTCAGAATTTAGTAATTTATGCTTCATTAAAATAAATAATAAATATTGAGTAAAATTAATACAAAATCAGACACAACGGAAAAAATCGTTTCGCTCTCAAAGCGCAGAGGATTTATATTCCAGTCTTCAGAAATATACGGAGGATTAAACGGTTGTTATGATTACGGTCCGCTCGGAGTGGAACTGCTGAGAAACATTAAGGAAGCATGGTGGAAGGAAATGACATACAGGGAAAATGTCGAAGGTCTTGATGCATCCATACTAATGCATCCCAGGGTCTGGGAGGCTTCCGGACATGTCGAACATTTTTCGGATCCGATGGTTGACTGCAAAAGTTGCAAGTCGAGGTACAGAGTCGATGTTCTTTTTGAAACGCTTTCCGCAAAAAATAAAAAAGCGATTACAGAAGAAATTGTGAAGAGTGATAATTCAATAAGCGACTCAGAAGAAAGCATTAAAGATTTTTTTACCGGCAATCCTAATCCGTATTTAAGTTTTATCGTTTGCCCTAACTGCGGGAATAAAAATTCGTTCACCGAAGCAAGAAGTTTTAATTTATTATTTAAAACTTACATAGGACCGCTTGAAGAATCTTCAAATATAGTTTATCTGAGACCTGAAACAGCACAGGGCAGCTATGTTAATTTTAATAATATAAAAGAGTCGTCACGTCATAAACTGCCTTTTGGAATTGCACAGATCGGGAAGGCGTTCCGCAACGAGATCAATACCAAGAATTTTTTATTCAGAACGCGAGAGTTTGAGCAGATGGAAATGCAGTTCTTTGTTAATCCTGTGGATGACAATAAATGGTATGACTACTGGAAAGAGCAAAGACTTAATTGGTTTATCAGATACGGAATGAAACCGGAGAAATTGAAAATGCATGAACACGAAAAGCTTGCACATTATGCAAAAGCTGCGGTTGATATTGAATATGAATTTCCATTCGGGTGGGGAGAGATTGAAGGCATTCATAACAGAACCGATTTTGATTTAAAAAGGCATGCTGAATTTTCAGGAAAGAAATTAGAATATTTCGATGAACAGACAAAAGAAAGATTTATTCCATATGTAATAGAAACTGCTGTCGGAGCTTCCAGAAGTTTCTTTGCTTTTCTCTGTAATGCATATGATGAAGAGGAAATCGCAAAGGAAAATTCTGACGGAACAAGTTCATCTGAGGTCAGGACTGTCCTGCATTTTCATTCGTCTCTTGCCCCTATAAAAGCCGCAGTCTTTCCGCTGGTAAACAGGGACGGAATGCAGGAAATAGCGCATAATATAACCGAAGACATAAGAAAATATTTTAAGGTTTTCTATGATGATTCCGGCGCAGTCGGCAGAAGATACAGAAGGCAGGATGAATGCGGAACGCCTTTCTGCATAACGGTAGACTCGGATACACTTTCCGATAATACCGTAACTGTAAGGGAAAGAGATTCGATGAAACAGGAGAGGATTTCAAAAGACAGAATTGCAGAATTCGTAAATTCTAAATTAATTTAATTTGGATTCAACACTGTTAATCGGACTGATTGCCGCTTCACTGACAACATTTGCATTTCTTCCGCAGTCCATCCGGGCTATTAAAACGAAGCATACAAAAGACTTATCTCTTATTACTCTGATTATGCTTGAAATCGGTGTAATTGTCTGGATAATTTACGGAGCGCTGATTTCAGATATACCGCTTCTGTCTGCAAATATTATTTCATTCGTATTTATGACAATAACCCTGTATCTCAAAGTAAAATATGGATAGCAGCATTTTAAGAAATGTAAATTTATTTTCTGAACTTGATGACGAAGATCTGGATAAAATATATTCAAGAGCGGGCATCAGAAAATTCAGCAAAGGTGAAATGGTTTTTTTTGATACCGAACCTTATCTGGGTTTTTATATTGTTGCCGAAGGCAGCGTAAAGGTTTTTAAAATTTTAAAGGACGGAAGAGAGCATATTTTATATTTTATAAAACCTTTTAATACATTTGCGGAAGTTCCTCTGTTTGAACAATACGAGAAAGTAAGGAATGATGAATTTACATATCCTGCCAATGCAATGGCTATTGAAGACGATACTGTTTTAATACTCATCCGGTCGTCTGAAATATACAATCTTATTGAAAAAAACAGCAGGTTATGCATGAAAATAATTTCCGGTCTTGCAAAAAAGCTCAGACATATGAACAAACACATAGAGAGCATTTCACTTGACGTTCCGAAACGTCTGGCAAAATTTATACTTGAAGAAAGCAAATCAGAAACAGCAAAAAATGAACTTCACGTTGAACTGCAAATCAGTAAACATGACCTTTCCTCTTATCTCGGCACTATTGACGAGACATTATCCCGTACATTCAAAAAATTTCAGGACGAAGGAATTCTTGAAGTTTCCGGCAGGAATATTTACATCAAAAATAAAGAAGCATTAAAAAAAATTTCCAAAGATTAACTCCGGTATTACCTCTTTAATTTCTTACAATAAAATAACTCCCCGGAATTACCGTCTGCATATTACTAAACCGATCAAACTTCAATTCAGAATACTGAAACTCACAAAATCCATCCGTTCATTTGCAGAAAATTAATCATTTTGACCTAAGTCAAACGACTTGCAATTCACTTCCGGTATATTTGTAACAGAGGATATAAAAAAACAGACATGCAATTCACAAAGAACTCGACTATTTCGGAAATAATCATCAGTAATATCAAAGCTGCATTGATATTTGAAAATTACAACCTCAATTACAGCACAGAAGGCATGAATACATTAAGTAAAGCCTGTGATAAATCAGGAATTCAAACAGGAAAGCTTGTAAAGGAACTGAACAGACTTAACGGAAACGGTTCGGGAATAATTAAATTACATGAATGGAATTCCGGTTTTCTTTGTGATTATATTGAAATGAACCACCATTCTTATATCAGAAGAAGCCTTCCGAAAATTATCAGTACAGCCGGTTTATTGTCAAAGAAAGATAAAAAATTTGGAATAATTAAAATTAAACTGACACAGTTAAGCATGGATTTTGAAATCCATATGCAGAAAGAGGAAAGACTGCTTTTTCCGTACATAAAATATCTGGTAAAGATGAATAATGACGGCATCAAATTTGAGATGGCTCCTTTCGGTCCTGTAGCAAACATTATTAAAGTTATGGAGAAAGAACATTCCGAAGCGGATAACATTCAGCAGCTAATAAGGAAAAACTGCAATAATTATAAACCTTCAAAAAATGATGATCCTGAGGAGAAAAAGTTTTATCAGATGCTTAAAGAATTTGAAACTGATTTACACATTCATGTACATCTTGAAAATTACCTGCTGTTTCCGGCAGCGGTTAATCTTGAAAAGAAACTGAAACACAGAAAAAAAACAATAATTATTCATAAATCAAAAACATAAAGAAAGATGAGAAACAATTCAACAAAAACAATTCTGGCCGTTTTTACTGTGCTGATTACGGCAATGATTATTTTTTACGGATGCGGCGATGATGAAGAAACGGGAATAGGTCCCGTGAAGGATGTAAAGGTTGAACCGCAGATTAATCAGGATCTTGCAAACAAAGGAAAGCAGATATTTGATGTAAAATGTGTAGCATGTCACAAATTTGACGAAAAACTTGTCGGTCCTCCGCTTAAGGGTGTTACGCAGAGAAGAAAGCCTGAATGGATAATGAACATGATTTTAAACCCTGATCAGATGACAAAGGAAAATACAATAGCAAAAGGGCTTCTCGGTCAGTATCTCATTCAGATGACATTTCAGAATGTCACACAGGATGATGCAAGAGCAATTTATGAATATTTCAGAACTGTAGACAAGCAATGAACAGAATTTGCTTAAAAAAATATTTTATGTTCTTACAATTAATTTATTAATCAAAAAGTCTCAATATGAAAAATTTTAGTAAAATAATTAACGGACTATTAATGATACTGACAGCGGCAGTATTGTTATTAAGTTATGAATCCTGCTCAAAAAAAGAAGGCAAAGGTCCTACACTGAGCGGAGATGAAGCAAGCAAAGTATATGTAGAGCCGGGAAAATGGGATGAGTTTTATTACTTTATATCCGGAGGATTCAGCGGTCAGCTTGCAGCATACGGAATTCCATCCGGAAGATTGCTGAAAGTTATCCCCGTTTATTCGGTTAATCCGGAGAACGGATACGGATTTACGGAAGAGACAAAACCTATGCTGAATACATCTTACGGATTTATTCCGTGGGATGATTCTCACCATTCTGAATTGTCGCAGACAGACGGTATTCCTGACGGACGATGGGTATTTATCAACGGAAACAATACCCCGAGAATTGCAAGGATAGATTTAAAAACTTTTAAAACTGCTGAAATCATTGAAATTCCCAACAGCTCTGGAAACCACTCGTCGCCTTTTATTACACCTTCGACAGAATATGTGATTGCGGGAACAAGATTCAGTGTACCTGTGGAAAACAGGGATGTTCCGATTAATTCTTATAAAGAGAATTTCAGAGGAACGATTTCATTCATAAAAGTTGATAAAGATAAAGGCGATCTTAGCATAGCGTTTCAGCTAATCATGCCGCCGTATGATTACGATCTCAGTCATTCCGGCAAAGGTCCTTCAAACGGCTGGTTCTTTTTCTCGTGTTACAATTCAGAAGAATCAAATACTCTTTTAGAAGTAAATGCATCGCAGAAAGACAAGGATTTTATTCTTGCAGTCAACTGGAAGAAAATTGAAGAGCTTGTTGCTCAGAATAAAGGAACTATGATGGCTTCTAAATATGCGCATAACAAATGGAATGATGAAACACATTCGGCAACTTCTGAAATATTAACATCTACAAGAACATTTAAACCTGCTGATGTAACAGGATGCCTTTATTACATTCCCTGTCCGAAATCACCGCACGGAGCAGATGTTGATCCAACCGGAAAATACATTGTAGGAGGAGGCAAACTTGCTACAGTTATCCCCGTATTTTCATTTGAAAAAATACAGAAAGCAATAGAAGGAAATCTGACCGACGGAAATGTAGAAGGCATACCTGTATTGAAATATGACGCATGCCTGGCAGGTGAAGTTCAGAATCCCGGTCTTGGTCCGCTTCACACTGAATTTGACGACAAAGGATTTGCTTATACATCCGCTTTTGTTTCTTCTGAAATAGTGAAATGGAATGTTGAAACAAGGGAAGTAGTTGACAGAATGCCGGTATATTATTCGGTCGGGCATCTGACAATTCCCGGAGGAGACAGTAAAAAACCCTGGGGAAAATACCTTCTGTCTATGAATAAAATGACTAAGGACAGATATCTTCCTACAGGACCAGAACTTACACAGTCAGCACAGTTAATAGATATAACTGGTGATAAAATGAGACTTCTGTCAGATTTTCCGACTATTGGCGAACCTCATTATGCACAGGCAATACCTGCAGAGCTTATTTCAAAAAACCAGGTAAAAATATTTAACATTGAGGCAAACAGGAATCCCTATGTCACAAAAAGTATAGCAGATGCAAAAGTAGTGAGAGAAGGAAATGATGTGCATGTTTATATTGCAGCGATAAGATCGCATTTTACTCCGGATAACATTGAAGGAATAAAAATCGGAGACAATGTATATTTTCACATGACAAATCTTGAGCAGGACTGGGATATTCCGCACGGATTTTCGGTCATGGGAATGCAGAATTCGGAAATGCTTGTAATGCCGGGAGAAACATGCAGCATAAAATGGATACCTGACAGACCGGGAATTTTCCCGATGTACTGCACTGATTTCTGTTCAGCTCTGCATCAGGAAATGCAGGGATATATCAGAGTTTCTTCTAGAGATTCAAATACACCATTGACTTTCAGTACAGGAAATAAATAGACTGAATGAAACGGAGGGTGAAATCACTTTTACACCCTCCTTTAATCTACCGCAAATGAAAAAAACATCAGGAATACTGATACTGCTGGTTGCTTTAAGTTTTATAACAATTTACTTCGTTCCTGTCTGGAGTATTTCGCTTGATGCACCGCAATATCCCGAAGGACTTGGAATGAAAATCCGGATAAACGAAATCTCTGGGGATCTGAAAACAATAAACGGGTTAAATCATTATATCGGAATGAAAACAATTGAACCTGAATCCATAACCGAGTTAAAAATTATGCCTTACATTCTGGGTTTTATTATAATAACAGGAATCGCTGCAGGTGTTATTAAAAAAAAGAGTTTGCTTTTGGCATGGATTGTTATGCTGATTATTATCGGTTCTGCCGGAGCGTATGATTTCTGGACATGGGAATATGATTACGGACATAATCTTGACCCGAAAGCTGCCATTAAAGTACCGGGGATGAATTATCAGCCGCCGCTTATAGGTTCAAAACAGCTTTTGAATTTCACGGCGGAGTCTTATCCGGATGCCGGAGGAATTATTTTGTTTGCAGGAGGTATTATTGCCGTGATAGTTTTATTGTATGAACTAAAAATTTCAAAACCCAATAATGCTTAAGACACTAATGAATTTTTTATTTTTAATAATAATTTTTTTGTCCGGATGCGGAAATGATCCCGAACCTATTCAATACGGGACAGATCAGTGCGTTCACTGCAGAATGACAATTATGGACAATAAATTCGGCGCTGAAATAGTAACAAATAAAGGCAAAGCACTCAAGTTTGATGCAGCTGAATGTATGATAAACTATATCTTAGAAAATAATTTTGATGAAAACTCTGCAAGTATCTTTTATGTGACTGATTACAATTATCCTGCAAAACTTATTAATGCGCTGAGTGCTGCTTATATTATCAGTTCTAAAATCAAGAGTCCCATGGGTGAAAATCTTACAGCTTTTTCCGGTGAAAAAGCAGCGCAAAAATTCCTTGAAGGATCAGGAGGAGAAATGTACACATGGAAAACATTAACGGATAAATTCAGAACAGGCAAATGATTTTTAAATAATTTACTGATAAAATGTTTATTTTACTAACAGAATGCAGCGTCACACAAAACATATAATTATCCTTTGTTTCCTGCTCCTTACATTAAATGCATTTTCCAAAGATGTTATTGTTTCTAAGGACAATGAAATCAATTCCGTTAAAAAAGCCCTTGCTGTTTCCGAAAACGGTGACAGGATAATAGTCAGACACGGTTATTACAGGGAAAATGATATAGTCGTAGACAAGTCTGTGGAAATATACGGGGAGGATTTTCCGGTAATCGATCTTGAGTATAACTATCAGGGCTTTACAGTAAAAGCCGGTAATGTTTCCATATTCGGACTGGATATCAGAAATATTGCGACAAACTACATGCATGATTTTTCCGGAATAAAAATAGAAAACTCAAATTATTGTACAGTAGAAAATAACAGGCTTTACAATAACTTCTTTGCCGTTTATCTGGCAGGTTCAGATTACTGTACAGTAAAGAATAACATCATTACAGGATTTGCAAAAACAGAATCTTCATCCGGAAACGGAATTCATCTCTGGAAATGTAAAAACATTCTTATTGAAAACAATGAAACTTCGGGACACAGGGACGGAATTTATTTTGAATTTGTAATGAATACGAAAATTATAAATAATTTCAGTCACAACAATCTCCGGTACGGACTACATTTTATGTTTTCCGACAGCAATTCGTACCTGAAAAACTTATTCAGAGATAACGGTGCTGGCGTTGCTGTAATGTATACAAAGAATATTGAAATGAGTGAAAACAGATTTGAAGACAACTGGGGACCGTCATCATACGGCATTTTGTTAAAGGAAATTTCAAACAGCGTTATCAGAAGAAATTTATTTGTAAGAAACACAACCGGAATTTTTATGGAAGGTTCTGATAAACTGATGATTAAGGAAAATGAATTCAGAGAAAACGGGTTTGCAGTAAAAATACTCGGTAACTGTATTAACGATACTTTGCTGAACAATAATTTTACTGCAAATACTTTTGATATATCCTCCAACAGTTCAAGGAATGATAATTATTACAGCGGCAATTACTGGGATAAATACAGCGGATATGATCTGAATAACGATAATACGGGAGATATACCTTACAGACCCGTAAGTCTTTATTCCATCATGATCGAGAAAGTTCCGGAAAGCATAATAATGCTGAAAAGCTTAATTACGGAAATACTGGATCTGACAGAAAAGGCAATGCCGGTGTTTATTCCTGAATCTCTTTCGGATGAAAGTCCCAGAATGAAAATGAATGAATATGATTGAGCTTAAAAAACTCGGAAAGACTTTCGGAAGAAAAACCGTATTAAAGGAAATTGATCTTACTTTCAATGCTGGAGAAGTAATTGCGGTTATGGGACCTAACGGGTCAGGCAAAACAACTCTTTTAAAAACAATACTCGGGCTTGTGATTCCGGATACGGGAATGGTATATGTTAACGGTGAAGACTGCAGAAAAAATTTTGAGTACAGAAAACTGATAGGTTATATGCCACAGATTGCTAATTACCCGGAGAATCTTAAAGTTAAAGAACTGTTCAAAATTGTCCGGGATATCAGGGAAAAGAACAGTATTAATGACGAAGAACTGATTGTAAGTTTTAAACTTCAGGAAATTATGGAGAAAAATTTCGGTCAGCTTTCAGGAGGATACAAGCAGAGAGTAACTGGCGCGATAGCTTTTCTTTTTCATCCTCAGATTCTGATACTGGACGAACCGACAGCCAGTCTTGATCCGCTGTCAAATGAAATAATGAGAGACAAAATACACCGGGAAAGGGATAAAAATAAACTTATTATTATGACATCGCACATAATTTCGGAAGCGGAAGAACTCGCTGACAGAATTATATACATTATAGACGGTGAAATAGTAATAAACAAATTACTGTCAGAATTAAAAAACGGGAGCATTGAATTCAGTCTGAATCAGAAAATAAGCTCTGTACTTGAATCAATTCAACATACGGGATAATATGAAAATTAAAATCCTGAAATATATTTTTCTTGATCTCTTCAGAAGCAAGTTCATACTTGCTTATACATTCTTTCTGCTTCTGATGACTATTACTGTAGTTTATATCGGACATGACACATCAAAAGCAGTAATCAGTATTTTAAACATTATTTTATTCATAGTTCCACTGGTTAGCATAATATTCGGAACAATTCATTTCTACAATTCAAGAGAATTTATAGAATTTCTTCTTACACAGCCTGTTGCCAGAAAAAGCATTTTCTGGTCTGAATATTTCGGATTGTCAGCATCACTATCACTGAGTTTTATAACGGGAGTCGGACTGCCGCTTATTTTCATCGGTATAAATATTCAGGGAGTTTATCTGATAATATCAGGAGTTCTGCTTACTCTGATTTTTGTCTCTCTGGCTTTTCTGGCTTCTTCGGCGGTTAATGACAGGGTCAAAGGAATAGGACTTTCAATATTAATCTGGCTTTATCTGTCGGTAATCTTTGACGGATTTGTAATGATGATATTTTATCTGCTGCGGGATTATCCGCTTGATAAAATAATTGTGGGACTGACTTCTCTTAATCCTGTTGACCTTACAAGGATTCTTATCCTTCTTCAGATTGAAATCTCGGCACTTATGGGATTTACCGGTGCAACATTTCAGAATTTTTTCGGGAGTATAACGGGAAAAATCTATTCTTTGATTATGTTATTGATCTGGATTATTCTGCCAGCTATGATTTCTCTGAGAGTGTTTAAAAGAAAAAATTTCTGAAATCAATATATAATAATATTCATGGGTTCATTGATCCTCTCTTTTGAAAATACAATTTTGCCGATCTCGCAATATCTGCATTTACCTTTGAGACAATAAAAATCATACAGATGTATCAGCGCTTGTTCGTCAGAAACCGATTTTACATTCACATCAAGCTGCTTTTCCATTTTCCTGATTAATTCATTACCTCCGCTTTTCTGCTTTTCAGATTTACAGAAAAATTCAATCCGCTTCTTCAGAGAAGCCTTTTCAAATTTTTCAGAATATAAATACATAACCGGGAGCAGAACATTTACTGTAAT
>JAEUSI010000068.1 GCA_016788375.1 Ignavibacteria bacterium
GGATTTGAAATTCCTACTGAAACATTTATTGACGGATATGCCTGACCGGAACTTTCAGTAGTTTTAAACAACAGTAATATTATCAGACATAGACTGTTAATAATTATATATTTATTTTCAAACAGGTTCAATTAGTCAATAGTATTTTTAAACTACTAAAATTCAATTTCCGGATAAATCTTCAGTAATATTAATCCCGGAAGTTGATTCGTAATTATTGATAAGTTTAAACACAGAAACCACAGCAGCGGTTTCTGCCCTTATTTTTCTGCTGCCTAAGGATTTCAGAAGCCATTTATTAAATTTAAGAAGATCCGCTTCTTTCTGAGAGAAACCTCCTTCCGGACCAATCAGTAAAGATATTTCAGGACTATTGATATTAATTCCGGAGGAATCACTTGAAAATTCATACATTGCAATTTTATTCTCAACACTGGCATTTAATGAAATCATTTCTTCGAATGAAATTAAATTTCCGATTTCCGGCAAATAACATCTTTGAGACTGACACATTGCTCTTATAATTATTTTTCTCAGTCTTTCAAGTTTGTTTTCCGAAAAAATGCCCTTTGAAACAGTAAATTCCGTTTGTACCGGCCGTATTGATTTAATTCCTAATTCAACGGCTTTTTCCACTGCAAATTCAAATCTTTCAGAACTTTTAAGAGGGGCAATGAATAAATTTACACTTGCAGCAGGTTCAAATAAATTAAAGGAAGAACTTTCTATACTGCATAATAAATTATCCTTTCCGACATGTTCAATTTTACAATGATGAATGTTCAGATTTCCGTCTGTAAAAGCAAGCTTATCCCCTTCCTTTTTTCTGAGAACTCTGGCAATATGCCTGTACTCAAATCCTTCGACATAAATTTGCTGTTTCTCTGTATTTACATTTTCGGGATTTACATAATAATATTCCATAGTTTTTTCTAAAACGATGCTTCAAGATTAAATACAACCTGCGGAGTAAATGTTTTGTTATCCTTTCTGAAAGCAAAATCAGTTCTGCCCACAAGCCCGAATGGAAGAATAAAATTCAGACCAGTACCGAATCCGTTATAAAATCTAGTATTGAAAAAATTGTCGTTTTTATTCCAGACATTGCCAACATCAAAGAACAAAGTAGCAAATAAACCGAATTTGTAACTGTAATTTTTCAGCAGTGATACACTCCTTGCAATCGGCATATCCTTACCTTTAAGATAAAAAGGATCTATAACCGGAATTCTGAGTTCTGTAAATAATCCCGACTGATTCTCACCTTCCAGAACAATATTCTTGTAACCTCTAATAATTTTATCATATCCGTAAAACTGATTAAGATAAACAGGGATCGTTCCTCCGAAAGAAATGACTCCCAAAAACCTGGCGGCAAGTGTTATGCTGTAACTGCCGCTTATCTTTACCGGAATAAATCTCCGTGCATCAACAAACACCCTGTTAAAATCAAAACTTTTTCCGAATCCGTATTTTATATACTCAAGCGTATAAAGCGATCCGATCATGGCATATTCAGATGAGTTTCTTGTATCATATCTTCCTCCGATTGAGAATGTCATGTAATTATCTTTTCCGTCCCTGGACAATGTAACAGAATTTTTTAAATCAGAAATTTTTACCAGATGATAACCTAAATTTGTATTCAGTGAAAATACTTTGCTAAAATATTTTCCGAAAGCAAAAGAAGCATTAAAATTATTGTTCTTAAGATCAGAAAATTCCGAGGGCGTTAATGAATTATTTGAATCATTAAGAGACTGCAGGCTTTTATTGTATATTACAGCATAATTCACGGCAACCGAAGAAAAGAAATGCTGCTTTTCCCCTATCCACGGGACTGAATAACTGATTCCGACAAAAGGTTCATAACCTACTCCGAAACTCAGGGATAAAGTTTCATTTCTTCCTCTGAAGTTTTTCCATAATAAGTTCAGACCTATCCAGAAATTCGATAAATTTCCATTCCGGAATCCTCCCTGCGGAATCGGAAATATGTAAAATCTTTCTTCAACGAGAAACATTATATTTACTGTGTTAGCCGAATCTGTCTGTACAGGTATTACATCTACTTTGTTAAACAGACCGAGATTATAAATTCTCTGAACATCTTCCTGAAGCAATTTTAAATCAAGTTTTGAATTTTCTTTAATTGTTAATTCCCTCAACACAATGTCGTCGTCAGTGATTTTATTTCCAGCAATGATTATTTTATTCACATAAACATCCGGAATATACACCGCGGAATCTTCGGATATTTTTATTGAATCAGAGCAGACTTTTGCAAGAGAATAATTCAGAAAAATAAAACTGATACTGACGGTAAATAGAATAAATTTCAAAATAACTCCTACTTAGGAATTGAGCGAAGCTGATTTACTTTCTGCTTTAACTTTAATGCATCCGGGGAATTTGGTTTTATTTCAAGTGCCTTGTTAACATTTTTCTCAGCATCATCAAATTTCGAAAAATTCATCAGATAGTTTGCTCTTGACAGGTATGAATTAAAATAAGCATTCATTATAAAAGAATGGTGATAGTCATCTCTGTTTGTAACAACATATTCAAAGTCAGGATCGGTATAATCAACATAATCCCTGTTTTTATCATATCTAATCAGCAGTCCCTGCGGTATACGGATATAATCTTTCCCGAATTTTTCATTTTTGTCCTGCTCAATTTCAAAAGTAGTAAAGAAATTTCTTTCACCGTAATTTTTATCAAGAATACTGTTCAGCAGATTAACAAAAGATGTCTGAATTTTTACAAGATCCTGTCTGTCAGTTTCAGATTTCGGGCTTGTATAACGCGTATTATTTTCTTCAAATTTCAATAATTCATTTTTATATGCTTCGAATTCGCTTTTACTCTTTTCGTATATTTCAGGATAATGAATTTTAATATGATGGATATACCAGCTTTTTCTTAAAAGCTCTTTATCAATAATTACAAGATCCGGACGGATATTTTTGACATACTGCTGGTAAATGGAAGATGAAACCCAGAAATCCCATTGAGTTGAAAAAATTACGGAATTTTGAGGAGCAGATTTAAATACATTCAATGTATAATCCCTTACAAAATAATTTTTGCTTTCGTCAACTTTCGAATAATTTAAACTCAGCGGAAGTAAACAAATCAGAAAAAATGCAAAACTAACCGGTCCGGTATTTTCTTTTAGTTTTGTAACAATAAAAAGGAAACCGAAAGCAGTCCAGACAACCGTAACAATAAAAGCAAGCAGAAAATATGAGTCAATATCATATATGTCGTAATTAACTGCATAAAGTATACAGAATCCAAAAAGTAAAAGCGTAAAATAAAAAAGCTTTTTACTTTCCCTGAAAATAAGAAAAAGTCCCGGTACAGCAATAATCAAAGGCAGATATAAAAATTCTGCAGGATAATTTTTTGTAAAATACGAAAATTGTTTTCCGGCATTATCAAATGAGGAAAACATCCAGACACTGAACTGCTTTCCGGTAAAATGTCTCCAGAAGCTTGAAAAAGTATCCGGATATCCCCAGCTCAACACAGGATTATCAGCTCTTATAAAAAGATAAAAGTAAAAAGAATAACCCAGCAGAAACGGAACGGAAAGCACGAGAATTCTTTTGAAAGAAATTTTACTGAAACCGTTTACTGAAAAATAAAGATACAGGAATCCGACAGAAAGAAATATTGTGGACAAGTGATTTGTAAAGCTTAATCCTAGGACAAAAGCAAAAATAAGCCAGTATTTTTCATTTTGTACTGTACTGTTAAAACTGCCGTTACATGCTTTGACAAACAGGTAAATATTTGAAACCAGGAAAAAAGAATGAAGCGAATAAACTTCAATCGCATTAGCAGAATCCCAGAATGTTTTTGAAAATGCAAGTATGAGAACCGAAGAAAGCGCAATGTTGTAATAAATCTGATCCGGCAATTTTACTCTGACGTTACCTGAATTATCCGGTAAACTTAACTTCGTCATCATAAATACCAGCAGATTGAAAAACATAAGGAGAGCAGCAGATGAAAATACAGCACACATCAGATTCAGTCTGTAGACCTCATCGCCAATAGGGATTTTAGTAAACAAATTTCCCAGAACCGTAAATAAAGGATATCCGGTAGGATGAGCGACTCCGAGTTTTGAAGCTACAGTTGCAAGTTCACCTGAGTCAATAAATGTTACCGTCGGGGCAAGTGTTAACACATAAACGATAAAGGGCAGAAAAAAAGATAACAGCTGATAAATTAATTTATAACTTATTTTATTTTTCAATTAAGAATCTGTTGATAAATTTTACAATAATAATCTCTGATGTTCGGTCATTATGCATTTGTTTTCGACATATGCAATTTCACTTTTTAAAGCTGTGATCTTGGCTGATTCATCTATGACTCCTATCTGTGTCCATATTACCAGCGGTTTCGGATTTAAGCCAACGGCTTCCATGACTGTTTCCGGTAAATATTCAGACTTTCTGAAAACATTAACAATGTCAATTTTTTTATTAACAGTTTTTAAAGAAGGAAAAACCGGAATACCTTCTACGCTGCTTTCAGAACAATTCGGATTAATCCCGTAAACTTCGTATCCGTTTCCGGAAAGATACCTGGCTACCCTGTTACTGGGTCTGCTGTAATCACTTGAAAAACCAACAACTGCAATCACCTTGGAACCTGTTAACAAATCCGAAATATTCATAGATAAGATACATGTCACTTTTAAACGAACAAGGGAACAATCCCTGCGGAATTATTCCCTTTAAACAAAACACATCGGTAAAATTAATTTACACAATAATTTTTATACACACCGTCAAGAAAATTCCACAAGAGAGTTGCAGATTCATCAACAGTATTTATAAGTCTCTTCTGATCCTCAAGGGACAGATTATTATTTACCATAATATCCATTTCGTCTTTCGAATGATAAACATCAGCAACTTCATGAACTGTAAAGAATTCTATCGCTTTTTCTTCTGTAATGCCGTAGAACTTTTTTAAACCGTCAATTTTAGTTCTGGAAATATCCGGAACCTGTGATTCATATGCATAAAGAGAAGCGAGTCCTAAAGTAAATTCGGGAGAACGTGTGAGTTCATACATACCGTCTACCATATCTTCAACTTCCCTAATTGGTTTGGCGTTTTTTACTTCCTCTTCAGATAAACCCAGACTTTCTGCAAAGTTAATCCAGAGCCTCGGATGATCTTCAATTCCTGTTTTAAATCCTTCTTCATCTGCAAGATTTTCAAGAAGAATTTTTCTTGTTTTAACATCATCGCAATTTGAATGAACACAGCTTACAAATCTCGGAAAATGTTTGACAAAATGATAATACTGTTTTGCATATTCCTGAAGTTCTTTTTTTGATAAAGTACCTTCATTCCATTTCTGATAAAAAGGATGTTTCAACAAACTCTTTTCCTCTATTACGGAATTTACTTCCGCTATAAATTTTTCTTTTGACAGCATATAAATGTTTTTTGTTATAAAAAATTTGTGTATAAATTAATCATTATTTAAGTAATTAAAAATATATTCTTAAAGTATTCATTGATTTCTTTCAGATTACAGATTCTTCTGCATAATCACTTACAGGATTACAGCTGCATACCAGATTTCTGTCACCGTAAGCACTGTCTATTCTTCCGACGTAAGGCCAGAATTTTCCTGAAACAAGATTCTTTACAGGATAAGCAGCTTTTTCCCGGGAATAATTATGTAACCATTCATCTGAAACAACTGACCTTGCTGTATGAGGAGCGTTTTTAAGTACATTATCGGTTATATCGGCTTCTCCGTTTTCAATTTCACGGATTTCTTCCCTGATTGAATACAAAGCTTCACAGAATCTGTCAAGTTCGGTTTTGTTTTCACTTTCAGTCGGCTCAACCATAAGCGTACCGGGAACCGGAAATGAAACAGTCGGTGCATGGAAATTATAATCCATAAGTCTCTTGGCAATATCTTCAACCTCTATTTTAGCTGTAGTTTTAAATTCTCTCATATCAAAAATTAATTCATGTGCAACTCTTCCTTTTGATCCTGAATACAAAGTTTTGAATTCATTCTTTAATTTTTCTTTGATGTAATTAGCATTAAGTATTGCAATTTCTGTTGCATATTTAAGCCCGTCTGAACCCATCATTTTAATATAAGCATAAGATATTATCAGAATGCTGGGACTTCCCCAGGGAGCAGATGAAACTGCAGATATTGCTTGTTTCCCGCCTGTTTTAACTACTGAATGCGAAGGCAGAAAAGGTATCAGATGTTCGGCTACTCCGATAGGACCCATTCCCGGTCCTCCTCCTCCGTGAGGAATACAGAATGTTTTATGAAGATTAAGATGACAAACATCTGCTCCGATCATAGCAGGGCTTGTAAGTCCTACCTGAGCATTCATATTGGCACCGTCCATATAAACTAATCCGCCGTTTGAATGAATAATCTGACATATTTCCTTTATTGTTTCCTCATAAATTCCGTGTGTTGAAGGATATGTAACCATCAGAGCTGCAAGTTCTGATTTATACAATTCAGCTTTCTTTTTCAAATCTTCCATATCAATATTACCGGATGTATTGCTGCTGACTACAACAACTTTCATCCCAGCCATTACAGCACTTGCAGGATTTGTACCGTGTGCTGATGAAGGAATCAGGCAAACGTTTCTTTTCAAATCTCCCCTGCTGATATGATATTCTCTGATAACCATTAATCCGGTGTATTCACCCTGCGCTCCTGAATTAGGCTGAAGAGAAATTCCCGGAAATCCTGTTATCACGGACAAATCGCTGGAAAGTTCATCAATGATCTGCTTATATCCTTCTGCCTGATCAAGAGGCACAAACGGATGAATATTACCGAATTCCGGCCAGGTCAGACCTGCCATTTCAGTTGTCGCATTTAATTTCATTGTGCAGGATCCGAGCGGAATCATTGATGTTGTCAGAGATAAATCCTTATTCTCAAGCCTTTTCATGTAACGAAGCATTTCAGTTTCCGAATGATGGATATTGAATACCGGATGCAGAAGATAACTACTTGTTCTTTTGAATTCTTCCGGTATGTTAAAATCATTATCATTAATAAAATTCTGAACATCCGGATCATCCTTGCCGAAGAATTCTGCAAAGACTGAAAGCAAATCCTGTATATCTTCGGTTTCCGTAAGTTCACTTAAAGAAATTCCTGCTGCATCTTTAAAATATCTTAAGTTTATTTTCCTTTTTTCAGCAATTTTCTTTAAAGCAGGTATTTTAATCTCAGGTATTTCCACTTTTAGCGTATCAAAATAATTACTGTTAAGCTGTTTAAATCCGAGTTTCTTCAATCCTGTATCCAGCAATCCCGTCAGTGCATAAATCTTTTCTGAAATTGCTCTCAGCCCGCCTGGTCCGTGATAAACTGCATACATGCTTGCCGCTACAGCAAGTAAGACCTGAGCAGTGCAAATATTGCTGGTAGCCTTCTCTCTTTTAATATGCTGTTCACGTGTCTGAAGAGCCATTCTGTATGCTTTATTTCCTTGAGTATCAACTGACACACCAATTATTCTTCCGGGAATATGTCTTTTGAACTTATCCTTTGTAGCAAAATATGCTGCATGAGGTCCTCCGTATCCCATCGGAATTCCGAATCTCTGCGTTGATCCTACGACGCAGTCGGACCCGAATTCTCCGGGAGGTGTTAAAAGCAGAAGACTCATTATATCGGCTATTGTAATTGTAAAAATTTCCTTTGAATGCGCTTCTTCAAAAAAACTTTTGTAATCATAAATCTCTCCGTCACCTGAAGGATACTGAACTATAACTGCAAATATTTTGTCGTTTAAATCTGCCGATTTATGATTCCCTGTAACCACTTTTATTCCGAGTGGATTTGCTCTTGTTTTTATGACATCAATTGTCTGAGGAAAACATTCGTCCGATATAAAAACAGTGTCTGCATTTTTTTTATTACCGCTTCTGAGATGATAGAACATAATCATTGCTTCCGCAGCAGAAGTAGCTTCATCAAGCAGAGATGCGTTTGCAATATCCATCGCTGTCAGATCAATAATCATTGTCTGAAAATTCAGTAAAGCTTCCAGACGTCCCTGAGAAATTTCGGCCTGATATGGAGTGTACTGTGTATACCAACCCGGATTTTCAAGAATATTTCTTAATATTACACTGGGAGTTATCACAGGATAATATCCCATTCCTGTATAGGTTTTATAAATTTTATTCTTTTCTGCAATAGTTTTTAATTTTTCAAGGAATTTATTCTCGCTTAAAGGTTCATCAAGATTTAAAGGATCTGAAATTCTGATATCTGAAGGGATTGTTTCATTTATGAGTTCATCCAAACTGTTAATTCCGATTACTTCAAGCATTTCTTTTACCTGTGCTTCATCCGGTCCAATATGCCTGTTCATAAATATGTCAGGATTTTGAAAATTTGTCATGTTTTGTTTAGATTTTAATTGAAATGTATTTTAATAATGCAATATAAAGCTAATTTTCCGCAAACTAAATTCTAAAGTTCAGTACTAAAAGAATCATTAAAATTAGTGTACTAACATTTGATCTGCTATTAGTTTATATGAATTGATTCTCTCATTATTATCTGATGTGATCGTCACTAATGTAAATTCATGTATTGCATATTTTTCGGCCATGTTAATAAGTCTGTTTTTAACCATTTCCGGAATTCCGATTACTGCTGATTTTCTTCTGTATTCAATAAGCATTTTTTCTTCAAAAGAAAAATTGTATTTCAATGATGTTTCTTCATCAGGAAAACAAATGTCCCTGCCTTTCAGAAATGTATTTACAAGCCAGTATTCGGAACATTTTGACATCCGTTCGGCGTCTTTAACTTTATCGCTGCAGATAACAAATAAAGCCAGATTTAAATAAGGCTCTTTCAGAAATTCAGACGGAAGGAAATTCTGATAATATGCCTGAAAACTCTGAAGCATATACTCATCATTTATAAAAGCACCGAAAACATATCTCAGTCCGTTTTTAGCTGCATAAACCGCACTTTCAGGACTTGTTCCGAGAATCCAGATTTCCGGTATTCCGGTTCCAGCAGGAACTGCAATTACATTATTAAATTTTTTCTTCAGAGCAGAATTCCGGAGATACTTTATCAGTTCATCTGTCTTGTCAAAGGCATTAGTGTTCACCGATTTTAAAGCTCTGATAATTTCTGCATCGCCTCCGGGAGCTCTTCCTATTCCAAGATCTATTCTTCCCGGAAACAAACTTTCCAGCAGGTTAAACTGCTCAGCTATTTTGAATGGACTGTAATGATTTATCAGAACTCCTCCTGAACCAGGTCTTATAGATTTTGTAACTGATGCTATTGCCGTCAAAAGGATTTCAGGACTTGCAGAAGCAAATGATTCAGAGTTGTGATGTTCAGAAACCCAGAATCTGTTGTATCCGAGTTTATCCGTAATCTCTGACAACTCAATTGTTCTGTTGATAGCTTCTGAATGTGATATGCCTTTTATTACCGGTGACTGGTCTAAGATACTTAACTTGATCATTAAAACAGGCTTTAAAAGTATGTTTTTCCCGAGTAAAATCTTTCAGCTTGAAATGTAGAGTTTACTGAAAAAAATTTCGGATTATTAAACATAAAAATTCTTCATTCCGCTTCTTCTGAAATCTGCGCTTTTGAGAAAACTCCCGATGCCGAAAGCCTGAATGAACAGAAGAACAACAGATAAATAAATTATTATTTTCTGTGCTACAGCCTGAAATTCTAATCCCTCTTCCATGCCATGATCATAAATGAAAAAAATCATGTACAAGTATACAATTAAAATAAGATTATAAATAATGTTAGCAATTACAATCCTGTGCATTTTCGGATTACGCAGCTCAAGTAAAGTAATTAAAACATTCCAGCCTAGCAGACAGCAGAATGCAATTTTCATGAATGTATTATGATAATCGAAGAATTTATTCCATGGAGTGAATGCAATTCCGACAAAACTTATTCCGCTGATTATAAGAAAAATTTTACTGAAGATTCCTATAACTTTAAATTCGTGTGAATCTGTACTTACAGCTCTCCAAATTTTGGAAAAGTAAATCAGTACTATTCCGGTACCGCCTAGTGCCGTAGTAAATAAAATATTTGATACGGTATTCAATTTTCCTGAATAAGTAGTAGTCGCTCCTAAATCACTGAAGAAATTATAGACAAAGTTATAATGCATTGCCGTCCTGTCAAATTTTGTTCCTCCCGGATAAAAAAACATTGAAAGTCCTGTGAGAATAACAAAAATTACAGATGTAAGCATCACTAATTTGCACCTTCTTAATAAACTCTTATGCATAAGTTAATCAGATTGAAAATCGGTCAAAGTATATTTTGATTCAGAAATTTCTGAAATGACCGGGCTACTTTAAATTGCTGATTCTGAATTTCTCAATACTCTCTTCTATTTCCTGTCTCAGCTTTTCAGCTTCTTCCTCAATTCCGTGAGAAAATTTATTGTGCATTTCTGCCGTATTCTCTTTTACTAGACTTAGAAGCTTACCGGCTTCATGCAGAATAGATACCGATTTTTCTTCAGCTTCCCTGATCATTTTATCAACTTTATTGCGTGCATCAAGCAGATAGTCGTTTGCTTTATCAAGCAATTCGTTTTCATCAGGAAAATCTTTATCTTTTGAGCCGTTATTTCTTTTTTGCAGGCTTATCAGGCTTGCAATAACAGCTGCAATACCTGCTCCGGCAATTAATCCTGCTAATATATTTTTAGTCATTGTAATAATAATTCTGATATAAGTATCATATTACGGTAAAAAGACAACACAGGAAATTACTGTTGTCCATAATCCGTTTTTATCACCTTCTGCCGACTGAGTTATATTAAATGTTTTTATAATCTTACCGCTCTGTTTATAAACATTCTCTCTTTCATTCCAGGCTGTTTCCGAATCAAATTCAACTCCGAGAGTCGTAGCTAACATTGTTGCGGCAAGGTCTTCTGCATATTCACCTGCAACTTTCTCCGGTTCTCCGAAAGGATGATGTTCGGAAATATATCCGTAATGACTGTCATCTGAAGGAAGTGCAACTCCGATTGAAGAAGCAATAAGCCTGTTAGGCTCATTGGTAAAATTCCTCGCCATTACACAGAAAGTAATCTGACCCGGTTCAAGTAACGAAATCCCCTGTTCCATTGTAAGTCTTTTACATCCTCCGGGAAAAATACTGGAAACTGTAACAATGTTGCACTTTTCAATCCCGGCTTGCCTTAATGCAAGTTCAAATGACTGAAGATAATCCTTATGTCTTCCGACACCTTTGGTAAAAAATAATTTAGTTGGTTTAAACAATTTATTTTCCCCGTTGTTAATTTATTAATTAATGTTATTTCAAAATTTTAACGAATTTTCGTTTTCCTACTTTTATTATCATTCCATTCGAAATATCTATCAATAAATTCACATCAGTAACTTTTTTACCGTTTATGCTGACACCGCCCTGTTCAATCATTCTTCTTGAATTACTGTTCGAATCAGTCATTTTTGTATGAGTCAAAAGTTCTGTTATCTTCATTTTATCTACCCTTAAAGTAATTTCAGGAATGTCTTCCGGATTTTTTCCTTTTTTAAAAACGTTGTCAAATTCCTCCTCCGCTTTATATGCTGTTTCAGAATCATAATACATTTTTACCAGCTCATGGCCAAGCTTTCTTTTAATCTTTCCGGGATTTTCAATTCCTCCTTCAAGATCCGATTTGATTTTCTGAAGTTCTTCCTTGGAAAGTTTTGTGCAAAGCTCAAAATATCTGTAAATCAGAGTATCCGGAATGCTCATGGTTTTTCCGAAAATATTCTTCGGTTCTTCAGTAATACCAATAGCATTATCCAGTGATTTGCTCATTTTCTCGATGCCATCAGTTCCTTCCAGCAAAGGCAATGTGATTACCACCTGTTGTTCCATACCGAATTTCTTCTGCATGTCACGTCCTACCAGATTATTGAATTTTTGATCTGTCCCTCCGAGTTCTACATCAGAATTTATTGCATAAGAATCATAACCCTGCATCACAGGATAAAGGAGTTCATGCAGGGAAATTTCTGTCTGTTCTTTCAGCCTGTTAGTGAAATCATCTCTCTCAAGAATTCTCTGAACTGTAAATTTACTCAGAATGCCGATCAGTTCTCTGAGTTCAATTTTAGAAAGCCATTCTGAATTATAAAGTATTTTTGTTTTTTTAAGATCAAGTATTTTTCCGGCTTGTAAAAAATATGTTTCTCCGTATTCTTTGGTTTCTTCGAGTGAAAGCTGTGGTCTGGTTTTCTTCTTTCCTGAAGGGTCACCGATCATCGCCGTATAATCTCCAACTATAAGGATAGCATTATGCCCGAGATCCTGAAATTGTCTTAGTTTGTTAAGAACTACCGAGTGTCCGATATGCAAATCAGGCCTGGAAGGGTCGCAACCAAGTTTAATATTAAGAGGTTTGTTCTTCTTTTTCGAAATTTCAAGCTTTTTTACAAGCTCTTCTTCCGGTATTATTTCGACAGTCCCCTTCCGGATTATTTCCAGTTGTTCCTTTACTTCTGCAAACATTATAATCTGTTTAACTTCCTTTCCGTTTCTCTTTTTTTAATGGATTCTCTCTTGTCATAAAGTTTCTTTCCTTTGGCAATCCCCAGTTCAATCTTTACAAGTGAGTTTTTGAAATAAATTTTCAGCGGAACAAGTGTTAGTCCTTTTTCCTGAAGTTCCTGTTTGATTTTCCTGATTTCTCTTTTATTAAGCAAAAGTTTCCTATTCCTGAGTGGCTCATGATTATTAATATTTCCAAATTTGTATTCATTAATATTCGAATTTATCAGCCAGACTTCGTCATTTTTTATTCTTCCGTATGCATCCTGTATATTGACTTTTGCATCCCTAAGGGATTTTACTTCTGTTCCTGTCAATACTATCCCGGCTTCAAATTTATTCAGAATCAGATATTCAAAATTAGCTTTACGGTTAGTTGTAATTAGTTTAATTTTAACTGTGTCTGTCATTTCCTGTGAGACAAATTATTTATAAAATAAAGTAAAATCAATTTATATAACAGTATGAATATGAAAGTTAAAAAGTTTACTGTAAATCCGTTCAGTATGAATTGTTATATTTACTATGACGAAAATTCCGGAAATGCTGTTATTATAGATCCTGCAGTTTTTGCTAAGTCAGAAAAAGATGCTCTTTTAAATTTCATAAATGAAAATAATCTTAAAGTAAACTTCATAATCAATACACACGGTCATATTGATCATATACTGGGAAACAAATTCAGTAAAGATGAATTTGCAGTTCCCGTTTATATGCATAAGGGTGATGAATTTCTTATAACTGCGGTTAAAGAACAAGCGAGGTTTTTCGGACTTGAGATTCCCGCACAGCCGCCGGTTGACGAATATATTACAGAAGAAACAGTTATCTGTATCGGCAATTGCTTTCTGAATTTTATAAGCACTCCCGGACATTCTCCTGGGAGTGTCTGCATTATTGATAAAGATAATAAAAATGTATTCTGCGGTGATTTAATTTTTAAAAATTCAGTAGGCAGAACTGATTTACAGGGCGGAGACTTTAATCTGCTTTTAAATTCAGTCAGAAATAAACTCTTCAGGATTTGCAGTGACGATTTCAGATTGTATCCGGGTCATATGGAAGTTACCGATATCAAATCAGAAAAAAGATCTAATCCGTTTCTTCAGTAAATTCTTTCCGTGAAAATAATTTCTACTCGGCATTAGGAATAAAGCTGTCGGAAATTCTTTTTATTTCTTTTTCCGCTGAAGCATTGTAAAAAGAAGCCGGAACTATAAATCTTAAGAAATATGTAAAATTTTCGCCATCAGTAATTTTAGTTCTGTAATAATAAATTACTTCTGTAAATTCCGAATCCTTATAAGTGCCGGTCTGTCCATCGTAATTTCCCATATCAAAATCAGTATATTCTCCTGATTTCTTGGGTATATTAAGTGTAAGGTCTTTTTCGATTGTATAAACAAAATCCGTTAGATTTTTTACTTCGCTGACTTTAAAAGCAAGAAGCATAATTGCCATCTTGCCGTCTTTCTTTTCGAATGAATATGAAACAGCATCTTTTTTCTCAGTTTCTTCTCTTTTTCCTTCTTTCCAGTCTGACGCCAGTGAAAATTTAAATTTATAATCTTTATCATCTGTTTCAATTGCACTTTGTGAATACAAATCTGCATTGATAAATGCAATTGAAACAAATGCTAATAGTGCTATTACTGTATTTTTCATTTTTATTTTTTTATTTAATCTCAAATTTTACTACGGCAGTTTTGATTTCATCTGCTGATATCTTTCTGTATATAAGCCCTTTGTCGGATCTGGTTTCGGTTTTATTTTTTTAAGTTTGGATACTACATTATTGATTCTGTCCTGCGGCAAAGGATGCGTTGACAGCCAGCTTTCCAAATCACTCGGTGTTGTTCCGTTTTTCTTCTGCTCTTCACGGATTTTATCGAAAAAGAAAGTAATTGCTCCAGGATAATACTGAGTTCCCGTCAGGTATTTAATTGAATAATTATCAGCATCTTCTTCATCTGCGCGGCTGTTTGCAAGGAATCCCAGACCTACAAATAAATTTGCCGCTATTTCAGCGAGCTGATTGGGATTATTCCCAAGAACAAGTCCTAAAATCACGCTTACTCCGTAATATGATGTCAGCCTCTGTGTCATATGCCTTCTTTCCGCATGTGCAATTTCATGTCCTATCACACCTGTTAATGCCGCTTCATTATCAAGATATTTTATCAGTCCTGTATAAACATAAATATATCCTCCCGGAATGCAAAATGCATTTACAGTACTGTCATCATCAATTATTTCGAATTTATAAGGAAAAATATTTTTGTAAATTATAGCTTTGGAATTCTCCAGTACATATCTGCCAAGCCCGCTTACATAATCCTTTACTTCCTGATTTCCTTTAAGCATCGGAAAATTTTGAGGTTCTGAAAGAATTTGCTGATTAAGTTCACTGCCAATCTCAACATCATCCTGAACAGAAAATATATTACTGCCGCAGCTGCTAATTAAAGAAGAAGTGATTAAAGCTGAAACAAAAAAAGTGAAAGCTATAAAAGATTTATTTCTGTGTAATATTCCTGTTAGTGTTTTCATATGACAGTTTTTAAAAAATTCGGATTCAGAATTGGATTCGCCGGCAATATCTTACAATTCTTTCTCTGTCTTAATAATTTCAAAGAACAAAATTTACTTTCCTTTAAAAACGGGTTTTCTTTTTTCAAGAAAAGAAGAAATACCTTCTTTGAAATCTTCAGTATTTCCTGCTATGTCCTGGTTAGAACTTTCAATATCCAGTATTTCATCAAGAGAAGATTCAAATGATTTATTCAGTATATTTTTTATCATACCGACCGACTTGGTCGGAGCCGAAGCAAATCTCTTTGCTGTCAAAACCGCCGTTTTCATCAGCAGGGTTTTTCCGGAAACGGTTTTATTAATAAGTCCTATTTCCTTTGCTTCTGATGCAGTTACCCTATCCCCGGTTATACACATTTCAAATGCTTTTGCATAACCTACCAATCTGGGTAAAAAGAAACTCGACCCGCTGTCAGGTACCAGACCTACATTTATAAATACTTCAATTAACACGGCACTTTCGACTGCAATCCTGTAATCACATGCCAGGGCGAGGGATAATCCGGCTCCTGCGGCAACTCCGTTAATTGCACAGATTACCGGCTTGGGGAGATAAGCTATTTGCTTTATGAGCGGATTGTATTTTTTATCAATTGCTTCCCGGAATGTCTGCTTCTTTTCGCTGAAATCTTTTAAATCCTGTCCGGAACAGAATGCTTTTCCCGAACCGGTAATAATTAAACATCTAATGCTTTCATCGTCTGCAGAACCTTTCACTGCATCCTGAAGTTCATAAAGCATTTCCTCGTTGAATGCATTGAATACATCCGGACGGTTCAATGTGACAGTATAAATGTTCTCTGATTTTTCGGTTAAAATTGTTTTGTACATGTAAATTTATTTATCAAAAAATAAGTATAATAATGAGAAAAAATAAGGAAATAATTCTTTTGTATGTCCTTTTGTCAGACAATCATTAATTAAAACAGTTTAACCGTTTTCAAGAATTTTTTTTGTTGCTTCATGCCTGAATTCAAATTGTTTATTTATTAGCTTTGAAACAAACAGCTTTCCGGCTGATTTTCCAGCAAATCCGAACGGAAGTTCATAGTTAACAATATCCGT
>JAEUSI010000069.1 GCA_016788375.1 Ignavibacteria bacterium
GAACCCATTTTTCTATTTAAATAATTAAATAAAAATGAATAAAAAGTCGAAAAGTAAGTTATTAATCATTTTAGAAAATAAAAAGACAAATAGTATAGCTAGTATTAAAGATTTAACAGATCAAAATATTGACTTATCAGTTGAAAAAAATGTCAATAAAGAAGTTGCTAAGGATAAAAAAGAAGAAAAAAATAAGCTAGAAAAACTAAAGTCATATCTAAAAAAGCTCAAAATCTAAGAGGCCTTAAAGCGAAATTATTTAACAAATCCAGATTCAAAGAAAAAATTCAAATGAAAAAAACAATTACTGAAATCCCGGAGAATAATGAAGAAAAGGAAATAACAGCTGAAAGCAAATCAAGCTTTCTTTATTCATTTTCATTTCTTCCGAAGGAAAAAAATGACGCTATAAATATTGTGTATGCTTTTTGCAGAAAGACAGATGATATAGTAGATGATGAAAGCGAACCCGATGTTAAAGCAGCCAGAATAAAGGAATGGCGTAATGAACTGGAGAAAGCGCTTAATGAGGGAGATTCAATATTCCCGCTTCTAAAAAAAGTAGCAGCCGTTGTCAGAAAGTTTAACATACCTGTATTTCCGTTTTATGAACTTATCAACGGTATGGAGATGGACCTGAAAAAGCACAGGTATAATAATTTCAGTGAACTTGCCGATTACTGCTTTAAAGTTGCATCAACAGTCGGACTTATGAGTATAGAAATTTTCGGTTACAAAAATGAAAAGACAAGGGAATTTGCAATTAATCTTGGGATCGCTTTGCAGCTTACTAATATAATACGTGATGTAAAAGCAGATGCGGAAGCTGGGAGAATATACATTCCGCTGGAAGATATGAGGCATTTCAGTTATACAGAAAAGGAATTACTGAATAATGTCTATAATGATAACTTTAAAAGATTAATGAAATTTGAATGCAACCGTGCAAGATACTTTTATGAAGAAGCCAATAAAAATCTTACAAAGGAAGACAAAGGGCTTATGTTTTCTGCCAGAATTATGGAAATGATTTATTTCAGGGTTCTGAAAAAAATTGAGAGAAATAATTATAATATTTTTGAAGGGAAAGTCGGTATTTCGCTTTTAAGTAAAGCGGCAATTACCGCAGGAGTATTCCTGAAATACAGAATATTTTACGGATTCGAATAAAGTTAAATAAAACAGTAATAAACGGAAAAGATACGATTGAAAAGTGTAACTGTAACCGGCGGCGGTATTGCAGGATTATCTGCGGCAGTGTTTCTTTCAGAAAGAAACTATAAAGTAAAACTGTTCGAATCTTCTCCCAAACTGGGAGGCAGGGCATACAGCTTTTTCGATAAGGAAAAAAATCAGTTCTTTGACAACGGTCAGCATATACTTGCAGGCTGGTATAAAAATACTTTTGAGTATCTAAATATTACCGGCAGTTCCGGCAATCTCAATTTTCAGAAAACACTTGAGATTAATTTTATCAATCAGGAAAAAAGACTGTACAGATTAAACTGCCCGGCAGTTTCTCCGCCATACAATATCCTTGCGGGGCTTTTAAAATTCAGAGCTTTGGATTTCAGAGATAAAACAGCGCTGATAAATCTTAAGAAGCTGTTTGCAGGCAGAATTAATGCAGACACTTTCAGGAATGTAAAGGAACTTCTTACAGATCTGAAGCAGACTGACAATCTGATTAAATATTTCTGGGATCCGTTTAATCTTGCAGTGTTTAATACAGTTTCCGAAAACATAAGCGCTGAATTATTTCTTAACGTAATAAACAGAGGTTTTAAGGAAAAGAAAAGTTCTGCACTGGTGATTCCGGAAGTAAATCTTAATGAGCTGCTGATTGACGGAACTGTTAAATATTTTCGTGAAAGAGGCATTGAATTTTTTCTGAATACAGGAGTAAGCAGGTTTGCAGTAAATGAAAGCTGTAAGAAAATAGAATTTCTCGAACTCGAAAACGGAAGCAGAGAAACATCAGATTATTACATATGCGCAGTTCCGTTTTTCGGATTCAGAAAATTGTTTGAGAAGAAGGTTTTTGATGAATTCGGATATAATACAGAAAAGCTTAAATCATCAGCCATTATTTCTGTTCACCTTTTTTTTAAAAACAGAATCCCCGGAAAGCTGATCCCGGAGAATTCATCCGGAATGACCGGATTAACAGGAACTAAAGTGCAATGGATTTTTAAAAGAAGCGATATTCATCTTAGTCTTGTAATAAGCGGAGCCGGCTATCTCGGGTTAATTGAGAAAAGCAGTGAAGATATTTTTGAAATTGTAATGAATGATCTGAAAATGACGATTAAGGGGTTTGATGAAACAGCATTGTCTGATTACAGAATAATAAAGGAAAAAAGAGCAACATTTATTCCGGATAAGGAAAGCAGTAAATACAGGCCGAAGCAGAAAACGTATCTGAGTAATTTTTATATAGCAGGAGACTGGACTGATACTGGATTGCCTGCAACAATTGAAAGCGCAGTAACCAGCGCAAAAATTTGCACTGAGGAAATCACAAATTCATTTTAATATTTTTTATAAAAAACATCTCATAATTTAAAAAAGGAAACTGCAATGGAAACGAAAATTCTTAATCCGGAAAACATAACCCTGCCGGATGAAATGCAGAAAGAAAAAATCAACAAAGAACAGCTGATTCAGCAGATGCTTTTTGAGGAGAAGAAAAGACTTGAAGCTGAATACGGAGTTGAAAGCAAAAAAATTGATCATTTCAGAAGACCTTTTGAAAAGGCATTTACAAAGGATCAGAGAAAGGAAACCACGATTCTTTTCGGCGGTCTGACATGGAAACATGAGAAGCTGATAAAAGGAGCGCTTGAAGGAATCGGATATACTACCGATTACATTCCGACTGCAGACAAGAAAGCATTTCAGCTCGGCAAAGAATACGGAAACAACGGTCAGTGCAATCCGACATATTTTACCGTTGGGAATCTTGTACAGTACCTTCAGTCTCTTGAGGAAAAAGGACTCAGCAGGGAAGAGATAATCAGCAAATATGTATTTTTTACGGCAGGAGCCTGCGGTCCATGCAGATTCGGAATGTATGAAGCCGAATACAGGCTTGCACTCAGGAATTCGGGATTCGACGGTTTCAGGGTTCTGCTTTTTCAGCAGACAGGCGGATTATCGCAGCAGGAGGCACAGGCAGGACTTGAAATGAATCTTGATTTCTTCCTTGGAATAATAAACGCATTAATGCTCGGTGATATTATTAATGAAATCGGATACAGCATCAGACCTTTTGAAGTAAATGAGGGAGAAACAAACAGGGTGATGAGTGAAGTTGCGGATATTTTTTATGAAAAGTTAAAGAGCAAGAAGTATTTTGATTTTAATTCAAAGCTCGGCAAGCTTCTTCAGAAACTGCCTGCTTCAGAGTATCTTACAAAATTTATCGATCAGGTACTGGGAGATTATTATCTTGATGCCGTAGAACAAGCCAGGGAAAAATTTAACAGCATTAAAGTTGACAGAACAAGAATGAAACCGATAGTAAAAGTCACAGGAGAATTCTGGGCACAGACAACGGAAGGCGACGGAAATTTCAATATGTTTCCTTTTCTTGAGAGAGAAGGAGCGCAGGTACTTGTCGAGCCGATAGCAACATGGATTATGTATATGCTACATCAGGCAAAATCCGTTAATGAAGATGAAAAAGGAATTAATGTTTATAAGGATCTGGATGCAAAACTTTCATTAAAGGAAAAACTCGGATTGCTGAAAAATCACAAATCAAACTATACCATACTGACTCTGGCGGAAAAAATATTTGAAAGAGAATATAACAGGTACAGAAAAGCATTTGGTAATTTGCCGCATGAACTCGTAGATCAGAATATATTAAAGGAGCTTGCTCATCCGTTTTACAATTCCAGAGTCGAAGGAGGTGAAGGACATCTTGAAGTCGGAAAGAGTATATATTATACCGTAAATAATTTATGCCATATGATACTTTCTTTAAAACCGTTCGGATGCATGCCGTCTACGCAGTCTGACGGTGTTCAGTCTGCGGTTTCCAATCATTTCAAGGAAATGATATTTCTCCCGATTGAAACATCAGGCGAAGGCGATGTAAATGCTCATTCAAGAGTCCAGATGGCTCTCGGAGAAGCAAAGGCAAAAGCAAAAGCAGAGTTTACTGAATGTCTTAACAGAACAGGATATTCTCTTGACGAAATAAAAGCTTATGCTGAAACACACGAGGAACTTCAGAAACCGTTTTTCACTGTTTCACACAGAAAAGGAATTTCAGGAACCGGAGCGAATTTCATTCTTGATGTTTCGGAGATGATGAAGAAAGAAGGTATAAAGAGTGTGAAATCTGATGTTGTGACAGAAACAGTCTGAAGCAACAGGATTTAATTTGTGTAATTCCGGAATGATTCAGAATGTTATTTAAAAAACAAATAAGAGCTCTTGCCGGAATTTTTGGAAAATTTTAAAAAAATTAAATTTATTGAATATGTCCTTAAAAAGGAATCTATACATCGGATTTGACGTCGGTTCGACAACCGTAAAGGCGGTGGTAATTGATGTTGATAAAGACACAATAATCTGGTCTGATTATCAGAGGCATGATACCAAGCAACCGGAGAAATCGCTCGAACTTCTAAAAAAGATCGAAGAGGAATGTGACATTAAAGATCCTTCTGAGATCAGATGCTTTATTACGGGCTCAGGGGGTGCGAATATCGGGAAGTATATCGGAGGAAAGTTTGTGCAGGAAGTGAATGCTGTATCCCTTGCTGTAGAAAAACTTTATCCGGCTACTCACTCTGTTATCGAACTCGGAGGACAGGATGCGAAGATAATTATTTTCAAGCCTGATGCCGAAACCGGAAAGAAAAAGAAAATTCCTTCGATGAACGATAAATGCGCCGGCGGTACTGGAGCTGTCATTGACAAGATTAATGCTAAGCTTAAAATTCCGGCGGATGAACTCTGCAATATGGGGTATTACGATCTTCGTCTTCATCCTGTTGCCGGAAAATGCGGTGTGTTTGCGGAGACAGATATCAACGGGCTGCAGAAATCCGGAGTTCCGGCAGATCAGCTGATGGCTTCACTGTTCGAATCAATTATTCAGCAGAATATTTCCGTACTGACAAGAGGACATACATTAATGCCTGAAGTGCTTCTGCTCGGAGGTCCCAACTGTTATATCAAAGGGATGAAGGACTGCTGGAAATATAACATCCCGAAAATCTGGGAAGAAAGAAAAGTTAAACTCCCGTCAGGCGTAGCGCCGGAAGATCTGATCAAGGTTCCGGAAAATGCTCAGTATTTTGCTGCGATCGGAGCGATTGAATTCGGAAAAGACGAGGAAAAACACATCGGAGTATATAAAGGATGGAAGGATCTTGAACATTACATTCTTGTCGGCAGGGAAGAAGAAAAGAAGAAATTCAGCGGAGGAAATACAACCGGCCTGTCGAAGGATGAGATTGAACTGAATGCATTTAAAGAAAAACATAAAGTCGAAAAATTCATTCCGGCAACATTTAAGCAAGGTGAAGTTGTAAAAGGCTTTATCGGTATAGACGGAGGTTCGACTTCAACAAAGGCAGCGCTTGTATCGCTTGATAAGGAAGTTCTTGTAAAAGCATATCAGCTTTCGAAAGGAAACCCGATTGAAGATACTATTGAAATTCTAGGAAAGATCAGAGAACAGGTAGAAGAGCAGGGAGCGACGCTTGAAGTTCTCGGAGTAGGAACGACAGGATACGCAAAAGACATTTTAAAGGATGTTCTTCATGCCGATGTTGCTCTTGTCGAAACAGTAGCACATACTCAGGCAGGACTTCATTTTTATCCTGATACTGACGTGATTTGTGATGTCGGCGGCCAGGATATAAAAATCATTATTCTTAATCAGGGAAGAGTGGTGGATTTTAAACTTAATACACAGTGTTCTGCAGGCAACGGATACTTCCTTCAGTCAACAGCAC
This sequence comes from Ignavibacteria bacterium, assembly GCA_016788375.1. Lineage (GTDB taxonomy): Bacteria > Bacteroidota > Ignavibacteria > Tepidaquicellales > Tepidaquicellaceae > JAEUSI01. Next base: position 5,979 of record JAEUSI010000069.1, read on the forward strand.
AGGGATTCGGATACACTGTGGAAGAGTTTGCCGATAAGGCGTTCTCTGCGAAAACATTCCCGACTTTCGGATACGGCTGTGCAGTTTTTATGCAGTCTGATATTGTTGATTTTCAGAGACAGGGGTGGAAAGCCGAAGAAATTATGGCAGGATTAGCAAACGTACTTCCGAAAAATATATGGCTTTATGTATCGCAGATTCCGAATCTTGCAAAACTCGGATCAACATTCGTGCTTCAGGGCGGAACGCAGCACAATCTGGCTGCTGTAAAAACACAGGTGGATTTTATTGAAGAGAGATTTAAAGGGAGCGGAATTACTCCGAAAGTATTTGTACATAAACACACCGGAGAAGCCGGAGCTATCGGTTGCGGCATCGAAGCTGCGAGATTATATCACAACGGCAAGAGAACTGAATTCATTGGTTTGGAAAGAGTTTCCAAAATTCTTTTTAAAACGACAAGGGAAGAATCTACAAGATGTTACTTCTGTAAGAATAAATGTCTGAGAACTTTCATTGACGTAAAAACTGAAGCAATACCGGAAGAAAGGCTGCAGGAAGAAAAGAAGAAATTTATCGAGTTGAATGTTATTGAACCCGAACTTATAGTAAATCCCAAATCCAAAGTTCCGATGGCGGAAGGAACACAGAGGCTTATTATAGCAACATGCGAAAAGGGGACAGTGGAAGACATTGCAGACATGAGAGGAATCAAGGAAGGACTGGATGAAATCAAAAAAGAAAATCCGAACATTGTTGAAATTGCTGCTAAGGATGCCTGGATAACTTACAAACCGGAGTCTGCTGCAGGCGAACCGGAAGAACCTAAAGGCTTATTTGCAGGAAAGAAACAGAAAGAAGATTACAGAAGATTGCTTGAGGTCAGGGAAAAAAGGAAAAAGACTGTTATCGGTATACCAAGAGTACTGAATATGTATCAGCACACTCCATTCTTCACGGCATATTTTGAATCACTAGGCGTCATGCCGGGTAATTTTGTTTTCTCGGAATTTACATCGGAAGAAATGTATAAAGCAGGCGCAAAAAGAGGAAGCATAGATCCGTGTTTTCCGTCAAAAGTTGCAATACCGCACATTCATAACCTGCTGTATGTTCAGCATAAAAAGAAAAAACTTGATTTCATATTTTCTCCGATTGTTGATTCAATGCCGTCAGAGCTTGAATTTGCGCAGGCTCATACTGCATGTCCGACAATCACAGCAACTATAGAAGCTGCAAAAGCTGCATTCACCAAAGAAGGAGATCTGTTTAAGGAATTCGGAGTTGAGTATTATTGTCCGTTTATTCAGCTTCATAATGAACAGCTTACTGCAAAGCAGCTCTTTGAATGCTTCGTAGAAATATTCGGTCTTAACGATGAAGAAAACAGAAAAGCCGTAAAGGAAGGATACAAGGCTTATTACAAATTCATGAACGGACTTAAGGAAGAATCCAAAAAAGTTCTTGACAAGCTTGAAAAGGAAAATAAAATCGGAATCGTAGTCCTTGCAAGACCTTATCATAATGATCCGGGAATTAATCATGAAATACTCGAAGAGTTTCAGAAGCTTGGTTATCCTGTTCTTTTCCAGGATGCTCTGCCGACAGATGAAGTTACGCTTGAGTCTCTCTTCGGAGATGAAGTACGTGCAGGAATTATCAGGTCTCCGTTTGATATTGCAGATGTATGGAAAAACTCATATTCGGAAAATACATCCAGAAAAGTATGGGCTGCAAAGTATACTGCCAGGCATCCCAATCTTGTGGCGCTTGAACTTTCATCTTTCAAATGCGGTCATGATGCGCCGATTTACACTGTGGTTCAGGAAATAGTCGAGGATTCGGGAACACCTTATTTTTCATTCAAGGATATTGATGAAAACAAACCTGCAGGTTCAATAAAAATCAGGGTTGAAACTATCGGTTACTTTCTCAAAAGATACCGTGAGGACATTCTCGCAAAGAAAAATAAAGTCCTGTCTATTGAAGAAAAACTCAGGGAATTTGAAACGAAAATCAGGAACAGTATGGAACTGCAGGAACGTCTGAGTAAAAATATAAATGTAACTTCAGGAACTTCATTCGTTCAGGAAAAACAAAGCGTAATCATTCCTGTTGAAGATATCAAAATCAGAGAATACGAAAGCGCTTAAAGCTTTATAAAATCAAATGGCATTAATCACGTTTACATTTTAATAAACAGATTAATGCCATTACTTGTTTTTCAAAAGGTTATTTCTGCTTTGTAAGTCTGTCCGGATATTTATTGAGATATTCCTTGCATAATGCAAGGTCTTCCGTTAAATCCAGTGTATTCACTATACAGTCCTGATCAAGCAGAAAGTATTTTTCGTGAAAATGCTTTATTGTCTTTTCATCCTCTCCCGACGTAATTTCCCTGAGCTGATCTATAACCTTTCTCAGATTAAGATTGAATTCATCGAATATTTTCTGTGTGAAATCTTCCGCATTAATTACTCTGCTGCCCAGAACATGTTTCAGACCCTTTACATATTTTGCCGAAAAGATAAGGTCTTTGAATTCGTTCAGTTTGTTTTTACTTATTGCTGTTTCAATCAGAACAGAAATCTCATAAAGATTTTTTATCAATCTTCCTGATTCCGAATTCACGTCGTCTATAAATCTGTTTGTCTCTGCAGAAAAACCTGTCATAATGTTACTTTACAGCTTCCTTTGATGTCCTGCCGTGGCAGTTTTTGAATTTCTTTCCGCTTCCGCAGAAACACGGATCGTTCCTTCCGATTTTTTCTCCGACTTTAACAGGAGTCTGCTTTGCATTCGGATCCTCTCCGCTTTCATCTCCGCCGATGTAACCCATCCCTTCTGAGGACTGATGATAAGCTCTTAATCTGGAAGTATTTGTCTGAACAGGTGTTCTAACAGTCTTTGCTTCTTCCTGAGTCTGCGCAGTAAACTTAAAGATAAAATTGATTACACTGGTTGAAATGGATTCCAGCATTTCAACGAACAGCTTAAATCCGTCACTCTTGTATTCAAGAAGAGGATCTTTCTGTCCGTAAGCTCTGAAGTTAATTCCTTCCTTCAGATCATCCATTTCTCTTAGATGCTCTTTCCATTTTTCGTCAATTATCGTAAGCATAGCGAATCTTTCTATCTGTCCCATAAGATCAGCTCCGTATCTTTCTTCCTTTCTCTCGTAAAAAGTTTTTGTTTCACTGATTATAAGATCCTTAAGCCCGGTTTCCCCGAGTTTCTGAAATTCATCCGGAGTAATGCTGAGTCTTACAAGAAATGTTCTCTGAACTTCCTCTTTAAGTCCGTCAAGATTTCCATCTTCGTAATATTTCTTTACAATGTTTTCAACTGCCTTGTCCACCATTTCAAAAATCTCATCCTTGAGCCTTTCACCCATCAGAGCTGCCCTGCGCTTTGTATAAATAACTTCACGCTGCTGATTCATTACATTGTCATATTCAAGAAGTCTTTTCCTGATCGAAAAATTATTCTCCTCAACTTTCTTCTGCGCTCTTTCTACGGAATTCGTTATCATCTTATGTTCAATTGCTTCACCTTCCTCAATTCCCAGTCTCTGCATTACACTCGCTATCCTTTCACTTCCGAATAATCTCATAAGGTCATCCTCAAGCGAGAGAAAGAATTTTGATGAACCCGGATCGCCCTGCCTGCCTGCTCTGCCTCTTAACTGCCTGTCTATTCTTCGTGATTCATGCCTTTCGGTTCCGATGATATGAAGTCCGCCGGCTTCAGCTACTCCCGGACCGAGTTTTATATCCGTACCTCTTCCTGCCATGTTTGTCGCAATTGTAACCGCTCCCGGCAGTCCGGCGTTTTCTACAATCTGAGCTTCCCGGGCATGCTGCTTTGCATTGAGAACTTCATGATGGACAGTTTTTCTTTTCAGAAGTCTTGAGATTGTTTCGGAAACTTCAACGCTTGTTGTTCCCACCAGAACAGGTCTTCTCTTGTTTTTCATTTCTACAATTTCATCTATAACGGCATTGTATTTCTCACGCTTGGTTTTATACACAAAATCATTCATGTCAGTGCGGATGCAATCCCTGTTTGTAGGAATAACCGTTACATCAAGCTTGTAAATATCATAAAATTCCGCGGATTCTGTTTCAGCTGTACCGGTCATGCCGGCAAGTTTCTTGTAAAGCCTGAAATAATTCTGAAGCGTTATTGTCGCAAGTGTCTGTGAATCCTTTTCAACATGAACCCCTTCCTTTGCTTCAATTGCCTGATGAAGTCCTTCCGAATATCTTCTGCCTGATAATATCCTTCCCGTAAATTCATCCACTATCATAATCTTTCCGTCCTGGATTACATATTCAACATCCTTCTCGTAAAGCGAGTGCGCTTTTAACAGCTGCTGAACCGTATGAAGCCTGTCGCTTCTCTCTGCATATATCTTCGACATTTCATCTTTCTTTATTTCCTTTTCCTCGAAAGTCAGATCGCTGTTGTTTTCAATCTGGGCAAATTCCGTACCAAGGTCAGGCAATGTAAAAAAGTCTCTTTCCAGTGAACTCGGAGCAAGGTACTCGCGTCCTTTTTCAGTAAGATCAGTTATATGGGATTTTTCATCAATCACAAAGTAAAGTTCATCATCCACTATATGCATTTGTTTTGCATTGTCACGGAGATACTCAGCTTCTGTTAACTGTAGCAGTTTCTTGTTTGAAGGTTCGCTCAGCAGTTTCTGAAGTTTTTTATGTTTCGGGAAAGCATGATTTGCCCTGAGCAGAGCAAGTCCTGCTACTGATTCATCTTCCTTCGATAAACTTTCTTTCAGGACAATAGCTTCCGCTTCGGCAGTCAGTTTATTGACAAGATTCTTCTGCGCTTCTACAAGTTTCTTCACTCTGATATTCATTTCATCAAATTTATGAGTCGGAGCGTCAACCGGTCCGGAAATAATCAGAGGAGTTCTTGCTTCATCAATAAGCACAGAATCAACTTCATCGACAATTGCATAGAAATGCTCGCGCTGAACAAGAAAGCTTTTGTCGGCTACCATATTGTCTCTCAAATAATCGAAACCGAATTCGTTGTTTGTACCGTAAGTAATATCGCTGTTATACATCTCACGGCGTTTGTTAGAATCCATGTCATTGAGAATTACTCCAACAGTTAATCCGTGAAATCTGAAAATCTCACCCATCCATTCGCTGTCACGCTTTGCAAGATAATCATTAACAGTAACGAGGTGAACACCTCTGCCGGCAAGCGCATTAAGATAAAGCGGAAGTGTTGCAACAAGTGTCTTTCCTTCTCCTGTTGCCATTTCGGAAATTTTCCCCTGATGGAGAACTATTCCGCCGATCAGCTGAACGTCATAGGGAATCATATTCCACCTGATTTTATTGCCTGCAGCAGTCCATTCCTTGCCGCAAAGACGCTTGCATGTCTGTTTTACGACGGCAAATGCTTCCGGAAGTATATCGTCAAGAGCTGCAGACGTTATTTCATAATTTTCTTTTTCAAGTTTGTCAAGACTGTCATACACATCCTGTCTGTCATTATGTTCAAGATCTTCTTTAAGCTTTTCCTGAAGTTCTGCGATCTTATTTCTTGTTTCTTCCGTTTCTTTGCTTATTCTTTCTTTAAATTCAGCTGTTTTTGCAATAAGCTGTTCGTCAGTAAGCGAATCAAACTCATCGTAATACCTGTTTATTTCTTCCACAATCGGAAGAACAGAATTAACATCCTTTTCGTGTTTTGAAGGGAATATCTTTTTTAAAAAATCAAACATTTATTCTTATTTTTAATAATTTAGAAGAGCAATTTACCATAATTATAGACTAAAAGAAAAATAAAAAGAAATCTGAAACTGTGCACTGAAGAAAAGTTCAGTAAGATGCTGATTTAAATTTTTGTCTCTGAAAAATCCTCCAGCGTAATTCAGATTTCATCAAATCAGCGGTAAATTACAGAATTCAAATATATTTGATGTATAAAAATTATAAAATTGAATAGAATGATATTATTAATTAAATTTGAAAGGAAATAAATATTCATTAATTAAAAATAAATAGGAGATTTATACTTTATGGCAATTATGATAACAACCGAATGTATTAACTGCGGTGCGTGTGAACCCGAATGCCCTAATACAGCAATTTATGAAGGAGGTGCAAACTGGGTTTTAGGAGGCAAAACATACGGAGACGGTGAAGCTGCTCCGTCAGGTGCCAGCGGATTTTATTCAAGTGAATATTTTTATATTGTTCCGGATAAGTGCACGGAATGTGTCGGATTTCATGATGAACCCCAGTGTGCTTCCGTCTGTCCCGTTGACTGCTGCATTCCGGATCCTCAGCATGTGGAAGACAAGGAAACCCTTCTGAAAAGAAAAGAAGCTCTCGATTCAGAAGGAAGGTAAGTTTTAAAATATTTATATTAACCGGTTGAAATTCATTTTTTAACCGGTTTTCTCATTTCTCTCATCAGGTTCATTAATATCAGGTATCTGAGTAATGATATTCCTGGTGCCTTCAGATAACTTCACTTCGGATTTATTTTCATTATCAGATTCAGTTGTCCCGGAAGAATTCATGTATTCATTAAATTCTTTCAAATTATCTGATCCGGGTTTAGTGGCATTATTCACGGATTCATTCTGATAATATTTTATCAGTTCACCCGAAATTACGGCAGTATTGTTCAGACCGGCGGTTTCATCCGGAGAAAGTGTAATATCTTCCTCTGTTTCATCCGGCTGTTCTTCATTGTTAAAAATTTTCTTGTAACCAATCAGTATAAACAGAAATCCTGCAGTCACGGAAATATCAGCAATATTGAAAATCGGCCATGAATAAATATTCTTTCCGAATATCGTAAAATTAGGAAAATCAAAATGCAGAAAATCCACTACTCTTCCGTAAAATATCGGAGCATAGTCGTAAATCCTTCCGTAAAACACTCTGTCAATTAAATTACCGATTGCGCCTCCGAGAATTAACGCAAGTGACATTCTGAGAAGCAGACTTTCATTCCGGTTTTTGTAAAGAAATAAAAACAGAAGTATGGTTGCAAATATCGTAAAGAGTGAAAGAAATAATTTCCCTCCGATCTGCATGCCGAAAGCCATTCCCGGATTTTCTATGAATGTAATTTTGAAGAAATTACCGAAAACATTTTTTGAAGACTGATAAGGCATTCCCTGAAAATCTATGCCGAGCATGGGAATCTTGATGCCTTTGACATAAAGTTTAGTCAGCTGATCAGACAAAACGATAAAGAATGTTACGATCAGAACTTTCAAATTGATTTATTAACCTCTTATGTTTTTACATTCTATGCAGTGCTGGGTAATCGGCACGAGCTCAAGTCTTTCTTTCTGAATCAGCGGACAGGTTCTGCACAGATTTTTTGGAACTTCCTTGCAGTCGACGCAGATTCCGTATGTGCCCTGGTCTATTCTCATAAGAGCATCCTGCAGATATCCGAGATACTTTTCGTCTCTCTGCACAAACATATAATTCTTTTCCCTTTCCATTTCATCGGTTCCCTGTTCAGCCATATGAGTGGAGTATGTAAGATTATCACCTTTGTATTCGCCGGTTTCATTGTCAACAAGAGATTCCATGTTTGCCTTTGCGCTTTCAAGTATGGCTTTGCGTTCCTTGAGAATTATTTCCCTGAAATGCTTTAATTCGGTAACAGTGTATTTAATTTTCTTATTTGGCTTGTACTTTTTTATTTTCTTTTCCGCTGTTACAGCAGGAACGGTAATTACTTTCAGAAGAGGAAACTTCCTTGATTTTTCCTTTACAGTCTTTTTACCGGTCTTTGCAGCTCCTCTTACTGTCTTTACGGTTTCAGGTTTCGCAGAAGCTTTTTTCAGAACAGCTTTCTTTTTTACAGCAGCGGAAGATTTAACCTTTGCCTTTAACGTTTTCTTTTTAACAGCAGGCTTTGTTTTCTTCTTCTTTGAGTTTAAATTTTTAGCCGCTGATAACGTCTTTTTCTTTTTTAAAATTTTAGGTTTAGTTTTTGCCAAATCACTGCTCCTTATTTAAATAAATTATAAAATAATTAAATTAATTGTAGATATATATCACAAGGTTCTCCGTTTATGTCAGTATTCATAAAATCATATTCATGCCCGTTCGCATTAAGTATCTTTTCGCTTAATGTCTCGTTCATTATGTAATCTTCATTCTTTTTCAGTACATCCCTGATGCTGTCAGACGTCCTGACATATATTTCGATTCTGTCCGAAACATTAAAATCATTTGTTCTTCTGTAGTTCTGTACGCGGTTAATAAATTCTCTCACTATGCCTTCTTCAATAAGCCTGCTGTCAAGCTTTGTGTCAAGCGCAACAGTGATTCCGTTAAAAGATTCAACTATCCATCCTTCTATATTCTCCGTGAAAATTTCGATGTCTTCCATGAGAATCTCGAATCCTCCTGAATTCAGTTTCCCGTCTTTTTCAAGTCCTGAAATCTGCGATGAATTCAATCCGTTTATAATCTGCTGAACTTTTTTTACATCCTTTCCGAATTTAGGTCCGATTGACTTAAAATTCGGTTTGGCTTTCTTTACAATAATGTCCGAATCGCCTTCGATAATTTTTAGTTCTTTTACGTTTACTTCTTCAAGAACAATATCCTTTATATTCATCAGAAGTTTCCTGTCACGCGGGTTCAGAACGGGAACAAGTATCTGATTTAAAGGCTGTCTGACTTTCAGATTATTCCTGACTCGGATTGAACGCACAAGATACACAAGGTCCTGAGCTATTTTCATTTCCGCTTCAAGTTCTTCGTCGATATTATCTTTTTTATATGCGGTGAATTCCGTAAGATGAACGGATTTATCATCATCATTTAATGTCCTGAAAAGCATCTCCGAAATAAAAGGAGATACAGGAGCAACCATTTTCAGAAGTTCAATTATTACTTCAAATAACGTCTGATAACCGCTGAGCCTGTCTTTTTCATTCTCCGGATTTCTTAATCGCTTTCTGTTAAGTCTAATATACCAGTTGGATAATTCGTCAATTGTAAAATCATAAATTATCCTTGCAGCTTTTGTGATTTCATAGTCATCCATATATTCAAAGTATTCTTTCTTAAGCGAATTCAGCTTTGAGATAATCCATCTGTCTGTCATATCCCGTTCCTGTACTTCCTTTAACTTCGAATCAGAATATTCAAAGTCCGTAAGATTTGAATATATTATAAAAAATCTTACCGTATTTATCAGAGTATCAAAGAATTTATTCTGTGTTTCCTTAAGATCGTCTTCATTAAACAGTTTTGAATTTCCGACCGGAGAAGAATAAATCAGGTAAAATCTGAGAACATCAGCTCCGTAATTATCCATAAGTTCAAAAGGATCCACTGCATTCCCGAGCGATTTACTCATTTTCTTGCCCTGTTTGTCAAGTATCAGTCCGTTCACTATAAGGTTTCTGTATGCAGGCTTGTTAAAAAGGAATGTTCCGATTGCATGAAGAGTATAAAACCATCCGCGTGTCTGGTCAAGACCTTCGGCGATGAAATCAGCAGGATGATTTTTTTCGAATATCTTTTTATTTTCAAATGGATAATGGTACTGAGCGAAAGGCATTGATCCGCTGTCAAACCAGCAGTCAAGAACTTCCTTCACCCTTCGCATTTCATGACCTTCTTTTGATTTTATGATGATATCATCTATATAAGGCTTGTGAAGATCAAGCTTGTCATTAAAAATCAGATCCTTGTCATGCGGATCTAAATCCCCGTATACATCGCTGAAATTTTCCGCGCGGTCTGTAAGTTCCTTCAGACTTCCTATGCATTCAAAATGCTCTTTCCCGTTTTCATCAGTATATGTCCAAACAGGCAAAGGCGTGCCCCAGAATCTGTTTCTCGAAATTGCCCAGTCCCTGTTTTCTTCGAGCCACTTTCCGAATCTGCCCGATCCGAAAGACTCAGGATGCCATTTGATTGTGTTGTTGATCTCGATCATTTTATCCTTGTATGAAGTCGTGCGTATGAACCAGGAATCAGCGGCATAGTACATCAGGGGAACATGATGTCTCCAGCAGTGAGGATACGAGTGAACAAACATTTCTTTTCTGTATAATCTTCCTGAGTTTTTTAGTTCAGCGATAATTTCCGGATCAGCTTCCTTGAAATTTTTTCCTTTGAACAATGTAATCTCTTCTGAAAATAATCCGTTTCTTTCTACTGCTTTAAATACCGGAAGGTTATACTTAATACCGATCTGATAATCGTCTTCACCGAATGCGGGAGCAATATGAACTATTCCCGTACCGTCTTCAATTGTCACAAAATCTC